>NZ_JBSFBM010000008.1:0-50731 GCF_053592955.1 Micromonospora sp. NPDC002411
GGCGATCGCCACCCGCTGCTGCTGGCCGCCGGACAGCTCGGCCGGACGCTGCCCGGCGTGGTCGGCCAGGCCGACCAGCTCCAGCAGCAACTCGACCCGCCGCTCGCGATCGGCCGGGGCGACACGGGCCAGCCGCAGCGGGGCGGCGACGTTCTCCGCGGCCGACAGCACCGGGATCAACCCGAAGCTCTGGAAGACGTACGACAGCTTCTCGCGCCGCAGTCGGGACAGGCCGTCCTCGTCGAGCGCGGTGACGTCGGTGCCGTTGACGTGCACGGTGCCGGCGTCCGGGCGGTCCAGGCCGCCGATGACGTTGAGCAGGGTGGTCTTGCCCGAGCCGGACCGGCCGACGAGCGCCACCATGGAACCGGCGGCCACGTCGAACGACACGCCGCGCAGGGCGTGGACGACGGTCGGCCCGGTCTGGAAGCGCCGGTGTACGCCGCGCACGCGCAGCAGCGGTTCGCTGCTCATTCGCCGTTTCCCGAATCGGGGCGGATCGTGATGTGGTCGGGTTCCAGGGCCAGCCGGACCCGTCGGGTCAGCGCCAGCGCCTGGCGGAACTCGCGGGGCACCTGGACCCGCCCGGCCCGGTCCATCACGGCGTACTCCTCGGCGATCGTGTGTGTGTCGCCCGCCGCGTCGGTGGTGGTGCGGCGCAGCACCTCGCTGCTGGTGCGTCCGTCCCGGATCGCGACGGTCCGTTCGACCTGGCCGCTGACCTCGGGGTCGTGGGTCACCACGACGACGGTGACGCCGTACCGTCGGTTGACGTCCCGCAGAACGCCGAAGACCTCCGCGGACGTGGCGGCGTCCAGCTCGCCGGTCGGCTCGTCGGCGAGCAGGACCTGCGGCTGGTTGGCCAGTGCCACCGCTATCGCTACCCGCATCTGCTGCCCCCCGGAGAGCTGCCCGGGACGCCGATCGGCGCAGTCGGCGACACCGAGGCTGTCCAGCAGGTCCGCCGCGCGTTCCCGGCGCTCCTCCTTCGCGGTGCGCGCCGCCGCCATCGGCAGGTCCACCATCTCCCGTGCGGTCAGGTAGGGGATCAGGTTGCTCGCCGTCTGCTGCCGTACGAACCCGACGGTGTGCCGCCGGTAGTCCACCCGGTCCGCGCGGGACATCGTCAGCAGATTCCACTTGTCGACCCGGACCCGCCCGGCGGTGGGGGCGTCGATGCCGGCCAGGATGGACAGCAGCGTCGACTTGCCCGACCCGGAGGCACCGACGACGGCTACCAGCTCACCGCTCTCCACGGCGAGGTCCAGCCCCTGCAGTGCCTGCACCTCGATCGAACCGGTCTGGTAGATCCGCACCAGGTTCTCGCAGACGATGAGCGCGTCCCGGCCGAACTCGGGTGCCCGCGCGGATGGCTGTGGCAGGGACAGCGGGGTGCTGGTCATTCCCTTCTCCGTCCTCGTGCCGACGTCGAGCCACCACATGCGCCGAGCGCCTCGATTGCCCGTCCTGACGCAGATTGAAGCAGCTTCGCAATCGGCGGCTTCGTTGACCATGCCCCTGGGCGGCTTTCCTGCATCCTGGGCTGAGGCCTGCGGTTCTGCCACGGGCAGATCCGCTACCGGTGAAACGGGGTGCCGCCCGCCGACCCGTGCCGGCAGGGTGGCGTGCATGAGACTGCTGGTGCTGGGCGGAACGGGCTTTGTCGGCGGAGCCACGGTCACCGAGGGCGTACGCCGTGGTTGGTCGGTGACGGTGTTCAACCGCGGGCTGCACGGGGTGGTGCCTCCTGGCGTACACCGGTTGCGGGGTGACCGCACCGCGCCGGACGGCCTGGCGGCGCTGGCCGGCGGTGACTGGGACCTGGTGGTGGACACCTGGGACGGTGCGCCGCGCGCCGCCCGCGACGCCGCCCGTGTCCTCGCCCATTCGGTGGGCCACTACGTGTACGTGTCCAGCGGTTCGGTCTACCGCGACCCGTCGGCGCACGGGCTCGACGAGGACTCCCCGGTGGTGGACGCCGACGCGGACTCTGTCGACGGCGACTATCCGCAGCTCAAGGCCGGTGCCGAACGTGCCGTGCGAGAGGTGTTCGGCGACCGGGCGCTGATCGCCAGGGCCGGTCTGATCCTGGGTCCGGGGGAGGACGTCGGCCGGCTGCCGTGGTGGCTGCGGCGCGTCGAGCGCGGCGGTGACGTGCTCGCGCCCGGGCCGGCCGGCCTGTCGGTGCAGTACGTCGACGTCCGCGATCTGGCGGGGTGGATGCTCGACGCGGGCGCCCGGCGGCTGGGCGGCACTGTCAACGCGGTCGGTCGTCGCGAGCAGACCACGATGGGTGAGCTCCTCGACGCGTGCGTGGCCGTCACCGGTGCTGATGCCCTGCTGCGCT
Source organism: Micromonospora sp. NPDC002411 (assembly GCF_053592955.1). Taxonomy (NCBI): domain Bacteria; kingdom Bacillati; phylum Actinomycetota; class Actinomycetes; order Micromonosporales; family Micromonosporaceae; genus Micromonospora; species Micromonospora sp. NPDC002411. Next base: position 2,348 of record NZ_JBSFBM010000008.1, read on the forward strand.
GGACCGATCCGGCCCGGATCGTCGCCGCCGGTGTGCAGCCGTGGAGCGACCTGCCGATCTGGATGCCGACCGGCCACCCGTACCGGGGGCTGTTGGAGCAGGACGTGACCCGCGCCCACGCCGCCGGGTTGACCTGCCGGCCGGTGGCCGAGACCGTCGCCGACACACCTGGCAGTGGCTGCGCGAGGTCGGTGCCGTTCCGCCGCGCGCCGGGCGACCGCATCGCAGCTCGATCGGGTTGGACCCGACCCGGGAGGCGGCGGTGCTCGCCGCCTGACCGCGTCGGTCGCGGCTCAGGCCGGCACCGCCGGCAGGTCGAGCACCTCGTTCACGTCGCGCCGGGGGGTCGGTCGGCCCGGCTGGCCGTACCCGATCCGCAGCACCATCTGTGGCGTGCCGAACCGCCCCAACGACAGCCGCAGCTGCTCCCGTGCCGTCGGCACTTCGATCGGTTGGGAGAGCATCGACACGCTGAGCCCGGCGTCGGTGGCGACGAGCAGCAACCGTTGCAGGGCCTGGCCGGCGATCACCTGGTCCACTGCCGTGTTGCCGAACGAGCCGAGCACTCCGACGAGGGGCTCCGGCTCGAAGTCACGCCCCGCGGCGCGGTCGCGCCCACCGAATCCGCGCGTCGGTAGGACGTCCTGCGGCTCGCCCTGCGGACCCCCGGCCGAGGCGGGTACGCCGTCCGGCGCCGGCTCCCGACGCAACCACCGCTCGCTCTCCGCCCGGTACGCCGGGTCCCGCTCCAGCACCCGGTGTGCGCTGCGGGCGATCTCGCCGAACGCGGCGACCGCGCTCACCCCGATCAGCAACTCCAACCAGCACTGCTCGGCACAAGCGGCCTCGCCGAGGCGCCACCGGACGTCGGCCGGCACCCGGTCCGGCCAGAACGGCAGCCGGTTGCTGAACCGGCGGGGGATGGCCGCGTACAGGCTCTGCTCGGCCAGGGACGGACGACGCGGGGTGTCCGGCACCAGCCGGGCCAGCAGGTCCGGTTCGGCCGGGTCGGGGCGCAGTCGAACCCGGGCCGGGATTGCGGCGACCGCCAGCGCCATCCGCAGGTTGAACAGCGCCGCGCCGCAGGCGATCCGGACACCCCAGCCGCTCGGGTCGGTCGCCGGCAGCCGTCGGGTCGGGTCGGCGAGCACCTCGATGCCGCCGTCGCGCAGCCGCAGCCGCCACGGCTGGGTGTTGTGCAACGACGGCGCCCGGACCGCGTCCACGGCGGCGGCCCGTAGCTGGGCTTCGGTGTAGCCGATGTCCATGGCGGTGCTCCTTTCCCGGCGCGCCGGCGGCTGACGGTGCCGTTGCGGCTGGCGTACCTCCACGTTGCGCCGTCGGGTCGGCCGGGGAGCAGGGCCGGACGTCCCGACCGGTCGGGCCCGACCGCCCCCGAACGTCGGCTCGACCCGGTCGGGACCTTCGGCCCGTGCGGCGCGATGGGGTACGGGGGTAGAAACGAAGGATGATCCGCGTCTTCCTCCTCGACGACCACGAGGTCGTCCGCCGTGGCCTGGCCGACCTGCTGCAGAGCGGCGGCGACATCGAGGTGGTCGGCGAGTCCGGCTCCGCGCAGGAGGCGGTGCGCCTCATCCCGGCGTTACGGCCCGACGTGGCGATCCTCGACGCGCGGCTGCCCGACGGCAACGGCATCGACGTGTGCCGTGACGTCCGCGCCGTCGACTCGTCCATCAGGGGCCTGATCCTCACCTCGTACGAGGACGACGAGGCGCTGTTCGCGGCGATCATGGCAGGCGCCGCCGGATACGTGCTCAAGCAGATCCGGGGCACCGACCTGGTCGACGCGGTGCGGCGGGTGGCGGGCGGGCAGTCGCTGCTCGACCCGGCGATCACCGCTCGGGTGTTGGAGCGCATCCGCAACGGGGTCGAGCAGCCGCGCGAGCTGAGGTCACTCACCGAGCAGGAGCGCCGAATCCTGGAGTACGTGGCGGAAGGGCTCACCAACCGGGAGATCGCGGCCAAGATGTTCCTGGCGGAAAAGACGGTGAAGAACTACATGTCCAGCGTGCTGGCCAAACTGGGCCTGGAGCGCCGCACCCAGGCCGCCGTCCTGGCCACTCGCCTGCTCGGCAAGACCCCCTGACCCGGGCCGCTCAGTCGCCCAGCGGCACGGACCAGCTCACCTCGGCGCCGTGCGGCTCGACCGGGCGGATGGTGAAGGTGCCGCCGTGCCCCTCGGCGCGTTCACGCAGGTTGACCAACCCACCCCGGGCGGCGGCCGGGTCACAGCCCACCCCGTCGTCGGTGACCGTCACGCTCACCCGCCCGGCGTCGACGCGTACGGCGACGGCCACCCGGGTGGCCTGCGCGTGGCGGACCGTGTTGGACAACGCCTCGCGCAGCACCGCGGTGAGATCCGGGCGGATGGCGTCCGGCACGGCGCTGTCCACCGGGCCGGTCACCTCCAGGTGCGGTGTGAAGCCCAACGACTCGGCGGCCAGCTCGATCGCCTCACGGATCTCGGTACGCAGCGCGGCGCTCATCGGCGTCCGCAGCTCGAAGATGGTCCGGCGGATGTCCCGGATCGTGGCGTCCAGATCGTCGACGGCCGTGTTGATCCGCTTGGCCACCTCCGGTCGCCCCATCATCGGCGCGGCGCTCTGCAGTTGCAGGCCGGTGGCGAAGAGCCGCTGGATCACCACGTCGTGCAGGTCACGGGCGATCCGCTCGCGGTCCTCCAGGACCACCAGCAACTCCCGTTCCTCCTGACCGCGCGCCCGTTCCATGGCCAGCGCCGCCTGACCGGCGAAGCTGCCCAGCAGGGCCACGTCGTCCTCGCTGCTGACACCGCCGCGATCCGTGCGGTGTGCCACGACCAGAACGCCGTGCAGCGTCTCGGCGGTCGCCAGCGGTGAGATCACCGCCGGCCCGGTGCGCAGCAGAGCCGGCCACGGCGCGGCGTGCGCCAGGTCGTCCACCCGGTCGTGGCGGCCCTCGGCGACCGCCGCGCCGAAGCTGGTGTCGGCCACCGGCAGGACCGTGCCGACCAGTGCCTGGGCCTGCGCGTCGGCACCGTCGACCACCTCGACGGTGAACTGCGCGAGGTCGGCGTCGTAGAGCAGCACCAGCGCCAGCTCGGCCTCGGCGACCTCCCGGGCTCGGCGGGCGACAAGTGCCAACGCGTCGGTACGGCGTACCTCGCCGAGCAGCACCGAGGTGATCTCGGCGGTGGCCGCGAGCCACCGTTCCCGCCGGTGCGCCAGCGCGTAGAGGCGGGCGTTCTCGATGGCCACGCCAGCGGCGGCGGCGAGCGCGACGACGATCTCCTCGTCGTCGTCGGTGAACTGCGCTCCGCCCTGCTTCTCGGCCAGGTAGAGGTTGCCGAACACCTGGTCGCGGATGCGCACCGGCACGCCCAGGAAGCTGTGCATCGGCGGGTGGTTGGCGGGGAAACCGTAGGAGCGGGGGTGCTTGGTGATGTCCGGCATCCGCAGCGGTCGCGGCTCGTCGATGAGCAGACCGAGCACTCCCCGCCCGTGTGGCAGGTCGCCGATCTTCGCGTGCTGCTCCGGGGTGATGCCGTGCACGATGAAGTCGTGCAGCAGCCGGTCCGGGCCGAGGATGCCCAGGGCGCCGTACCGGGCCCCGACCAGGTCGCAGGCGGACCCGACGATGCGTTGCAGAGTGGTCCGCAGGTCGAGGTTGCTGCCGATGCCGACCACCGCGTCGAGCAGGGCACGCAGCCGCTCCCGGCTGGTGACGACGTCACCGACCCGCTCCAGCATCTCCTGGAGCAACTCGTCGAGGTGGACCCGGGACAGTGGGCTCAAGCCGAGCGACGGGGTCGCCGAAGGGTCCTGACGAGGCGGCGGCACGCTGCTGGTCACCGGGGGATGGTAGCGCCGGTGACCTCGCCGGCAGAGCCCCTCAGCGGACGGCGGAGGTGTCGACCACCTGCGCGGTGGTCAGCCGCGGCGTGTGCGGTGGCCCCGCGTGTGCGGGGTCCGCGATGCCCAACCGGAGCACCAGGTACGGGAAGCCGATCCCGGAGAGCAGCTGACGCAGGGTCTGCCGGGTGCCCGGCACCTCCACCACCGCGCTGAGCGGCACCACCGACACGCCGAGGCGGGTGGCGGTGAGCCATCCGGCGGACAGGGCCTCGCCCGCGCGCAGCCAACTGTCCGGTACGTCCTCGTCGCCGTGCAGCATCGCGTACGCCGCCGCCTGGTCGTGCCCGGGGCCGATGGGCAGACTGCCGGGGCGGCCGAAGTCGCGGCCCGGCACCGTGGTCTGCGCGGGCTGCTCGGGCAGCACCTCCGCCGTCAGCCCGGTGCCGGCCTCGGCCCGGTTCGTCCAGTACGCCAGCTCGGCGCGTAACTCCGGATCTTCCGCCTCGACCGTGTCGGCGTGCCCGGCGGTGGCGGCCAGCTCCAGCACCTGGTCGCGGTCGAGGATCTGCAACCGGCCGCCCTCGTCGGTCACCGCGCGGGTGATCTGTTCGATCGCGGAGGTCGGCACCGGCTCGTCGCTGACCGGCCGCCGGTCGGTGTGCCGCACCTGCATGCACTGCACGAGGCGCATGGCGTCCGGGTCGGCCGGGACGCGGCTGAGGTCGGTCAGCCGGGCCAGCAGCTCACCGTCGTCCGGGTCAGGCCGCCGTTCCACCACGGCGCGCCATCCCTGCGCGGCCAGCGCCACGCGGGCGTGGTGCAGGGCGGTGCCGCAGCTGACCGCGAGCAGCCGGCCCTCCGGGTCGGAGGCGGCGAGCTGCCGGTCGGCGACGGAGCGAAGTTCCAGCGCATCGGGCAGCACCCGCCAGCGCCACGGCTGGGTGTTGTGCACCGAGGGGGCGTGGCCGGCGGTGGCGGCGGCCTCCGCCAGCGCGGTGGCCGGCTGGCTCTCCTGACTCATGGTCACGACCTTTCCGTCTCTGCTCATCGTGCCTCACGATGCGGTGCCGCGCGGTGGGTTGCCGTTCCATCCTGGCGGCATCGGGCGTGGTGAGGCAGGGGCCGTTGGTCCCGTCGCGCCGGGTCGTCCCGCCCGCCCAGCCCGACCTCACCCCACCGAGCCACCAGCCCCGGCCCGCCAGCCCGCACCCGGCCGCCGGGCGAATCGGGCGGTGTCGGGTCGATGCGACGCTGTGGGCTGCGACGATGCGCAGATGGCAGCGGAGTCGACCGAGTGCGTCGACCAGCAGCCGGCGCGCAGCCGCGTCCGGCGGTGGTGGGCGTGGACGCCGCTGCTCGGGCTCGGCGTCGCGGTACTCGCCGGCGCCGCGCTGCGGGTCGCCGGGCAGCGGGACACGGCCGAGGTGATCTGGGCGGCCGTCACGGTGGCCGCGCTGCTCCCCGCCGCGTGGTCGATGCTGCGCTCGTTGTGGCACCGGCACTTCGGCGTCGACGTGATCGCCGTGCTGGCCCTGGCCGGCGCGCTCGCGGTCGGGGAGTACCTGGCCGGGGCGGTGATCGCGGTGATGCTGGCGACCGGACGCTCGCTGGAGGCGTACGCGCAGCGCCGCGCCACCCGGGACCTGCGGGCGCTGCTGGCCCGGGCCCCGCGTACCGCCCGCCGACGCGGCCCGGGAGGCGCGATCGAGGTGGTGCCGCTGGATCGGGTGGAGGCGGCGGACCGGCTGCTCGTGGGGCCCGGCGACGTGGTGCCGGTCGACGGGACCGTCGACGAGGCGGCCACCCTGGACGAGTCGGTGGTGACCGGCGAGTCGCGGCTGGTCCAGCGGGCGGCCGGGGAGTCGGTGGCCAGCGGCGTGGTGAACGCGGGGGCCGCGTTCGGGATGCGGGCGGTGCGGAACGCGGCGCAGAGCACGTACGCCGGCATCGTGCGGCTGGCCGAGGAGGCGACCGCGCACAAGGCCCCGATGGTCCGGCTGGCCGACCGGTACGCCGCCGCGTTCGTGCCGTTCACGCTGGTCCTGGCCGGGCTGGCGTGGCTGCTCTCCGGTGACGTGGTCCGGGCGGTCGCGGTGCTGGTGGTGGCCACCCCGTGCCCGCTGCTGCTGGCCACCCCGATCGCCATCGTCTCCGGGCTGTCCCGGGTGGCCCGGCGTGGTGTGCTGGTCCGCGACGGCGGCTCGCTGGAACTGCTCGGCCGGGCCCGAACCCTGCTGGTGGACAAGACCGGCACGCTCACCGCCGGCCACCCGCGTGCCGCCGAGACGGTCGTCGCGCCGGGCGGCGACCGGGACGAGGTGCTGCGGCTGGCGGCCTCGGTGGAACAGCTCTCCCCGCACGTGCTGGCCGCCGCGCTGGTCCGGCAGGCCCGGGAGCGCGGGCTGGCGCTGACCGAGCCGACCGACGTGACCGAGGAGCCGGGCCGAGGGGTCAGCGGCCGGGTGGACGGCCGGTTGGTCCGTGTCGGTCAGTTCACGGGCGAGCTGCCGGAGTGGGCGGACCGGGCGCGGGCCCGCACCGAGCTGGCCGGCTGGTCGGCGGTGTGGGTCAGTGACGACGGCGGGGTGCTCGGCGCGATCCTGCTGGAGGACCCGGTACGCCCCGACGCCCGCCGGACCGTGCGCCGGCTGCGAGCGGCGGGGCTGCGGCGGATCGTGCTGGTCACCGGCGACCGTCCGGCAACCGCCGCGCAGGTCGCCGCGACCGTCGGCGTGGACGACGTCCTGGCCCGCTGCACACCGCAGGAGAAGGTGGCCCGGGTTAAGGAGGAGGCCGCCCGGGCGGTCACCGTGATGGTCGGCGACGGGGTGAACGACGCGCCGGCGCTGGCCGAGGCGCACGTGGGTGTGGCGATGGGTGCCACCGGGGCGACCGCCTCGGCGGACGTGGCGGACGCGGTGCTCACCGTGGACCGCCTGGACCGGCTCGCCGACGCCGTGGAGATCGCCCGGTACGCCCGCCGGATCGCCGTGCAGAGCGCCACCGTCGGAATGGGGCTGGCCGTGCTGGCGATGCTCGTGGCGGCGGCCGGTCGGCTCCCCCCGGTGGTCGGCGCGTTCCTTCAGGAGGGCATCGACGTGCTGGTCATCCTCAACGCGTTGCGGGCCCTGCGGGGTGGACTGCGCCGCCGCGAGGTCGCACCGCGTACCCGGGAACTGCTCGCCCGCGCCGCCCGGGAACACCAGGCGGTACGCGGTGTGCTGGCCGGGCTGCGCGACACCGCCGACCTGGTCGCCACCGAACCGGCCTCGCCGAGGTGCCTGCCGGCGGTACGCGAGACGCACCGCCGGCTGACCGAGCAGGTGCTTCCGCACGAGGCCGCCGAGGATCGAGAGCTCTACCCCGCGCTGGCCGAGCCGCTGGGCAGCGGCGAGGCGACGTCCACGATGAGCCGCGCGCACGTGGAGATCCGCCGCCAGGTCGACCTGCTCGGCGTCCAACTGGGGCAGACCGACGATGGGCGGCTTCGCCCGGACCAGGTTCCCGACCTGCTCGCGAGCCTCTACGGGCTGGACGCCGTGCTCCGCCTGCACCTGGCGCAGGAAGAGGAGGAGTTCTTCACCCTCGACCCGACCGAGCCGGTGCCCGAGCGCCGCTGACCCCGGTGCCGCATGACGCGGGCGGCCCCGGGTGTGCCTCAGCGTTCCCGGACCACAGCGACCGGGCAGTGGGAGTGCTGGATCAACTGCTGGCTCACCGAGCCGAGCAGCATTCCGGCCAACCCGCCCCGGCCCCGACTGCCGACCACCACCAGCCGCGCGTCGCGGCTCGCCTCGATCAGCATCGACGCCGGGCTGCCCCCGACGAGGTCGACGGTGATGTCCAGCTCGGGAAACGTCCGCCTCCACGGCTCCAGCGCCGCCTCGACGGACGCCCGCTCGTCGGGGACCCCGGCCGCCCCGCCGGGGCCGGGTGTCCAGGCGTGCAGCACGCGCAGGGGCACCTGCCGTTGCGCGGCCCGTTCGGCCGCGAAACCGAGCGCCACCAGCGACGCGTCCGAGCCGTCCACGCCGACCGCCACCGGGCCGACCGGCCCGCCGGCCGTCCCGTCCCGAACCACCACGACCGGGCAGTGTGCGTGCGCCGCCACCGACACCGCCGTCGACCCGGCCAGCAGACCACCGAAGCCACCGTGCCCCCGACTGCCGAGCACCAGCAGGCTCGCCTCCGCTGAGCGCTCCTGCAACACCAGGGCAGGCGGCCCGTCGTACACCTCGCCGGTGACCGTCAGGCCGGGGTTCGCTGTGGCGGCGTCGCCCGCCGTGGTGCGGACCAGGTCGTCGACCTGCCGGCGAGCGGTGTCGTCCGGCCAGACCCCGGGTGCCACACCCGGACCGACCCAGCCGGCGACTGTCAACCACTCGAAGACGTACGCCAGCCGCACCGGTTGGCCGCTGTGCCGACCTTCCTCCAGCGCCCAGTCGAGGGCCACCGACGCGTCGGTGGAGCCGTCGTAGCCGACCAGGATCTCCGCGTCGCGCACGTCGTCCTCCTTCAGGGGTTGGTCGGGTCGGTTTCGCGGACCCAGCGCCACTCGGCGACCTGGGGGTCGTCCTCGCCGTACTGGCGGGTGTAGTCGCGGGCCGCCTGCCGGGCGTCGGCCATCTGCTGGCGCAGGTGCGCGGCGCGGGCGGCCAGGCCCGGCACCCGGTCGATGACGTCGATGACCAGGTGGAAGCGGTCCAGGTCGTTGAGCATCACCATGTCGAACGGGGTGGTGGTGGTGCCCTCCTCCTTGTAGCCGCGCACGTGCAGGTTCTCGTGGTTGGTGCGGCGGTAGGTGAGTCGGTGGATCAGCCACGGGTAGCCGTGGTACGCGAAGATGACCGGCCGGTCCGCGGTGAAGATGGTGTCGAACTCCTTGTCGGTCAGGCCGTGCGGGTGCTCGGTGTCCGGTTGGAGTCGCATCAGGTCGACCACGTTGACCAGTCGCACCTTCAGCTCCGGGAGGTGCTGGCGCAGCAGCTCGACGGCGGCCAGAGCCTCCAGGGTGGGCACGTCCCCGCAGCAGGCGAGCACCACGTCCGGCTCGCTGCCGCCGTCGTTGCTGGCCCACTCCCAGATGCCGAGGCCGCGTCGGGTGTGCTGGATCGCCTCGGTCATCGTCAGCCAGTTCGGCGCGGGCTGCTTACCGGCGACGACCACGTTGATGTAGTGCCGGCTGCGCAGGCAGTGGTCCATCGTCGCGAGCAGGGTGTTGGCGTCCGGCGGCAGGTAGACCCGTACCACTTCGGCTTTCTTGTTGACCACGTGGTCGATGAAGCCCGGGTCCTGGTGGGAGAACCCGTTGTGGTCCTGACGCCACACGTGGCTGGACAGCAGGTAGTTCAGCGAGGCGAGCGGCTGCCGCCAGGGGATGGCCCGGGTCACCTTCAGCCACTTGGCGTGCTGGTTGAGCATCGAGTCGACGATGTGGATGAACGCCTCGTAGCTGGTGAACACGCCGTGCCGGCCGGTGAGCAGGTAGCCCTCCAACCAGCCCTGGCACAGGTGCTCGGAGAGCACCTCCATGACCCGGCCGTCGGGGGAGAGATGGTCGTCGCCGGGCACCGTGGCGGCCACCCACGCACGGTCGGTCACCTCGAACGCGGCACCCAGCCGGTTGGAGGCGACCTCGTCCGGGCCGAACAGCCGGAACGTCTGCGGGTTGGCGCTGATGACGTCACGGATCCACGGCCCGAGCGCACCGGTGGCACCCGCCATCGGCTGACCCGGCTCGGGGACCTCCACCGCGTAGTCGCGGAAGTCCGGCAGGGTCAGGTCGCGCAGCACCACGCCGCCGTTGGTGACCGGGTTGGCGCTCATCCGCCGATCCCCGCGCGGCGGCAGGGTCCGCACCTCGTCGACCGGTGCGCCGGTCGCGTCGAACAACTCCTCCGGTCGGTAGCTGCGCAGCCACCGCTCCAGCTCGGCCAGGTGGGCGGGGTTGTCGCGGACGCCCGACAGCGGCACCTGGTGGGCGTGGAAGGTGCCTTCGACCTGGGCGCCGTCGACCTCGCGTGGGCCGGTCCAACCCTTCGGCGTCCGCAGGACGATCATCGGCCAGCGGGGGCGTTCGACGACGCCCTGCGAGCGGGCTCGCCGCTGGATCTCGGCGATCTCGTCCAGCGCGCGGTCCATCGTCGCGGCGAGGATGCGGTGCACCTGGGCGGGGTCGTCACCGGCCACCACGTACGGCTGGTAGCCCGACCCGCGCAGGAGGTCGAGCAGGTCGGCCTCGGGGATCCGGGCCAACACGGTCGGGTTGGCGATCTTGTAACCGTTGAGGTGCAGGATGGGCAGCACCGCGCCGTCGCGCGCCGGGTTGAGGAACACGTTGGAGAGCCAACTTCCGGCCAGCGGCCCGGTCTCCGCCTCACCGTCGCCGATCACGCAGGCCACCACCAGGTCCGGGTGGTCGAACGCGGCGCCGTAGGCGTGGCTCAACGCGTACCCCAGCTCGCCGCCCTCGTGGATCGAACCCGGCACGTCCGCCGCGACGTGGCTGGGGATGCCGCCCGGGAAGGAGAACTGGCGGAACAGCCGGGACATCCCGGCCTCGTCGCGCGCCACGTCGTGGTACCGCTCCGACCAGGTGCCCTCCAACCAGGTGTTGGCCACGATCGCCGGGCCGCCGTGGCCGGGGCCGGTGACCAGCATGGCGTTCAGGTCGCGCGCCACGATCACCCGGTTGAGGTGGGCGTAGATCAGGTTGAGCCCGGGGCTCGTGCCCCAGTGCCCGAGCAGCCGGGGCTTGATGTCGTCGGCGGTCAGCGGCTCGCGCAGCAGCGGGTTGTCGAGCAGGTAGATCTGCCCGACGGTCAGGTAGTTCGCCGCTCGCCAGTAGGCGTCCAGCCGGCGCAGCTCCTCGTCGGTCAGAACGCGGTGTGTGTCGAGAGCGGTATCCATGATGCTGCCTCTCGCGGGTAGGGGGCTTCCGGGCTTCAGCCTTGCCGCTGCGGACGCCCCGGGTTCAGGGCCGTTGGTCCCGCTTCGGGTGGGCGTCGGGCCCGGTCAGCGGCTTCTCGGCCAGGCCACGAACGACGACGACCGGTGCCGGTGAGTGGTAGAGCAGGGACTGGGCGACAGCGCCCAACATGGCTCGGCCCGGTTCGTCGCCACGGGCGGCGACGAGCACCACCTGTGCCGACCGGGATGCCTCGATCAGGACCTCGGCGGGATCACCCCGGACGACACGGCACTCGACGGGCACCGAGCCGTGGCTGCCGACGTGCTGGGTCAGCGCCTCGTTGAGCTGCTCGGCGACCGCGTCGGTGTCCTCGTCGTACTCCACCGCGCGCAGCGCCACCAACCGGCCGTCCCGGCGGGCCGCACACTGCAGGGCCCATTGCAGCGCGAGGTGCGAGCTGGGGGAGCCGTCCACCCCGACCAGCACCGGGCCCTGCGGCGGTGGCTCGCGGCGTACCACGAGCAGGGGGCAGCCGGCCCGGGCGGCCAACTGCACGGCGGGGGTCTCGGCCGGTACGCACTGACCGCTGCCGGCCATCCCGCTGTCGCCGACGGCCAGCAGGAAGGCCGTCTCCGACCGGCGGATCAGGGTCGGCAGCATGGCGCTCTCGACGATCTCGCTGCGGACGGTGAGCTCCGGCTCGGTCTGGTGGGCGAGTTGGGCCGCCGTGGTAATCAGCTTTTCGGCCTCGTCGCGGGGTGCGGCGACGGTGTCGGCGGCGAAGGCCGCGTGCCAGTCGAAGGTGTGCAGCAGGTGCAGTGGCCGGTGGTGTCCGGCGGCTTCCTGCGCGGCCTGTTCGACGACCGGGAGGTCGAGTGTCGACCCGAGGCCGACCAGCACCGCCGCGTCGGCGGGTACGGCCATCCGATATCACCTCCCGGGCGTCGCGCCCGGCACGACCACGCTGTCCCTGACCGAGGGTAGTCGGGCGAGCACGGCGGCGGGGTGGATCGGCCGGCACCGCGGTCGCGTCAACTGGGGTTGACACGAGTTGCGCTGTCAACGTATGTTGACGGCATGAGTCAGGCGACAGAACTCGCGGCGGCAGCCGGCAGCACCGACCCCCGGGTCGGGCTGCGTGCCGTCCGCGCGCTACGCCGGCTGCTCGAGCGGCTCGAGGTGGTCCAGGTGGACAACGCCCGACGACAGGGCTGGTCCTGGCAGGAGATCGCCGACGCGCTCGAGGTCAGCCGGCAGGCGGTCCACAAGAAGCACGCCGGGCGACCGGCGGTCAACTCATCCTGGGAGGCGTGATGTTCGAACGGTTCACCGACCGGGCGCGCGACGTGGTGCGGCGGGCACTGGAGGAGGCACGGGTCGAGGGTCAACGGCCGGTGGGCACAGAACACCTGCTGCTCGCCCTCCTCGCCGACGACGCGGGCCTGGCCAGCCGGGTGCTCGCCGACGCCGGTGTGCGCGCCGACGACCTGCGCGAACGCGTACGCCGGCACACCACCACCGGTGGCGTCGGCCTCGGCGACGCCGACGCGGCGGCCCTGCGGGAGATCGGCATCGACCTGGCCGCGATCGTGGCCCGCATCGAGCAGTCCTTCGGCCCGGACGCGCTACGCGAGGCAGTGCCGGCGCCGCGCCGCCGCTGGGGGCGCAAGCGGTACCTCGGCGGCCCCTTCTCGCCCCGGTCCAAGAAGGTGCTGGAGCTGTCCCTGCGGGAGGCGCTGCGTCTGCGTCACAAGCACATCGGCACCGAGCACATCCTGCTCGGGGTTCTCCGGGAGGGGCACGGGCTGGGCGCGCTGGTGCTCACCGAGTCCGGGATCAACCTCGATGATCTGCGCCGTCGGGTGGAGGTCGCGCTCCGGGCGGCGGCCTGACGGGTGAGCGCGCGTTGAAACCTGTCTGTGGTGCTTCCGACGCCGCCGGGTCGCCGGGTCGCTGAAGCCGTCCGGTTGCTGCACACTGGCGCCGTGGATGCTGGACACGACAGGCGGCCCTCGGGCGGCGACGGCGGGCTGCGCTCCGCCGTGGTGGTCAACCCGGTGAAGGTCGACGATCTCGACGAGCTGCGCCGGACCGTCGACGACGCCCTCGCCGCGGCCGGCTGGCCCGCGCCGCAGTGGTACGAGACCACCCCCGACGACCCTGGCCGGGGCCAGACCGAACAGGCCGTCAAGGACGGCGTCGACCTGGTCTTCGCCTGCGGCGGCGACGGCACCGTGATGTCCTGTGTCAGCGCGCTGGTGGGCACCGACGTGGCCCTGGCCGTGCTGCCCCAGGGCACCGGCAACCTGCTCGCCGCCAACCTGGGCCTCTCCACCGACCTGGCCGCCGGGTTGCAGGTCGCCGTCGAGCGGGGCCGACGACTGCTCGACGTCGGCGCCGTCGAGGACAAGTACTTCACAGTGATGGCGGGCATGGGCTTCGACGCCCAGATGCTCGAAGCCACCAACGAGACCACAAAGGCCCGCATCGGCTGGCCCGCGTACGTGATGGGCGCCGCCCGCCACCTGCGGGACCGGCCGATGCGGGTGCAGATCCGCATCGACGACCGCCCACCGGTACGCCGCCGGGCCCGCTCGGTCCTGATCGCCAATGTCGGCCGACTCCAGGGCGGCGTCACACTGCTCACCGAGGCCGAGCCGGACGATGGTTGGCTCGACGTCGCAGTGCTCACCCCGCACAACCTGCGGCACTGGCTCGCGCTCGGCTGGGCGGTGGTCCGCCGCCGCGGTGAGGTGCCCCGGATGGAGGTCTTCCGCGGCAAACGCGTGGTGATCATCAGCAACCGGGCCCAGCCGCGTGAGCTGGACGGCGACCTCATCTCCCCGGGCCGGCAGCTCCGGGCGGAGATCCGACCGGAGTCGCTCTGGCTCTGCGTCCCCCAGCCCGAGGACGCACCTGACCTGGCCGTCGACGCGCAGGGCGCCGGGAAGCGGGGCGAGCAGCTGATCGAGGAAGCGCGCCGTGAGTAGCACCAAGATCGTGCCGGAGACCCGGCTGATGGCCGACGAGGAGCTGTCCGCCGACGACGCCTGGCACACACTGCGCCGGCAGGGCGGCTGGCACCTGCTGCGCGACGCGTTCATCAGGTTCCGCTACGGCGACGGCTTCAGCCACTCCCGGGCCTTCGCGCTGCAACTCTGTCTCGCCGTGGTGCCGTTCCTGATCGCCCTCACCGGGCTGATCAGCGAGCTGGGCGTCGAGGAGGGCGGCCGGGTCGTCGCCGACACCGTGCTGGCGCTCACCCCCGGTCAGAGCGCGGAGGTCGTCGGCGACCTGCTCGGCGAGGGCGAACGCGTCGAGGACGCCGGCGAGCTGGCACTGACCCTCGGTCTGCTCACCGGCCTGTTCGCGCTGACCACCACGATGGCCCAGATCGAGCGGGGCGCCAACCGCATCTACGGCGTCGAACGGGACCGCCCGGCGCTGCGCAAGTACCTCCGCGCCGCCGTGCTGGCCGTCACCGCCGGCCTGCCCGCCCTCGCCGGCTTCCTGATCCTGGTCGGCGGCGGCGCGATGGGCCGCTCGGTGCGAGAGCACTACGAGTGGGGTGCGCTCGCCAACGTCATCTGGGACGTGGTCCGCTTCCCCCTCAGCCTCGGGCTGACCGTCCTCGCCGTGGCCGTGCTGTTCCGGCACGCCCCGCGTCGCAACCAGCCCGGCCTGTCCTGGCTGTTCTTCGGCGCCGGTATCGCGACGGCCCTGTGGTGGCTGGCCAGCCTGCTGCTCGCCGCGTACGTGCGGTTCAGTGACGGTTTCGGGCAGACCTACGGCGCGTTGACCGGCATGATGGCGCTGCTGCTCTGGGCCAACCTGACGGGCATGGCGCTCTTCGGCGGGCTGGCGTTCGCCGCCCAACTGGAGGCGCTGCGCATCGGTGTCCAGGAGCCGGCCCAACCGGACCTGTGGGAGCCCGACACCGACCGGGCCGAACTGCTCGACACCGGGGACATGACAGCCCTGTAGCGACGCCTCGCGTGTACGCGTGACGCGGATCGGGTAAAGCGCCTCGCCAGAGCCGACAAGGGAGGTGCGGGGTGACCGCGGTCAAAGAGGTGGCACGGCGCCCGCTCGGGCATTTCGCCGAACGGAGCATCGCCGGCCTGGTGGCCGTCACCGGCGCCGGGGTGGCCTTCGGGCTGCTGTTGATGCTCGTGCGGGTGCGGTGGAGCCCCCTGCAGGATGCCGACCACGCCGCCGCCGAGTGGTTCAACGGGCTCGTCGCCCCACATCACGCGCTCGTCACCGTCCTCCAGGCGGTGACCGACCTGGGTGGCCGACCGATCCTCATCTGGTTGGTCACCATCGCCGTGGTCGGGCTGCTGATCCGGCGCCAGCCTCGCCTCGCCGTCTACCTGATCATCACCGGGGTCGGTGGCCTGATCCTGGACCCGTCCCTGAAGACGTTGGTCGGCCGGCTCCGCCCGATCGTGGACGTGCCGATCGCCAGCGCCCCCGGCAACAGCTTCCCGAGCGGGCACGCGCTCGGCTCGTTCGTCGCGTACGGGGCGCTGCTGCTGGTGTTCCTGCCGGCCATGGCGCCCCGCTGGCGTAAGCCGGCGATCGTCGGCGTCGGCGTGCTGGTGGCACTGATCGGTCTGACCCGGATCGCGCTGGGCGTGCACTTCGTCTCGGACGTGCTGGGCGGTTGGCTGCTCGGCGCGGCCTGGCTGGGCGTCACCGCGTACGCCTTCCGGCTGTGGCGTCGCGAGCGCGGGCGACCGGTGCCGCCGCTCACCGAGGGCCTGGAGCCGGAGGCGGGGCACGACATCGCGCCCGCCCCGGCCGAGGAGCACGTGCTGGCCCACCCCCGCTCCGCGGTGGCCGAGCTGCTGGTCGGCTGGGTGCTCGTGTTCGGTGCGCTCTACGGCTTCGGCACCTACGTCAGCTACCACGCCAAGGGCACCTTCTTCGACACGCTCGACACCGACGTGCCGCGCTGGTTCGCCGAGCGGCACACCGACACGTTGACCGAGGTGAGCTGGTGGTGGAGCAAGTTCGGTGACACCCACGCGATCCTGCTGATCTCGTTGGTGTTCTGTCCGCTGGTGCTGGCGGTGTGGCGGCGCTGGAGGCCGGTGCTGTTCGTGGTGCTGGCGATGGTCGGTGAGCTGACCCTGTTCCTCGCGTCGGCCCGAGCCGTCGACCGGCCCCGCCCGGCGGTGGAGAACCTCGACGGGCAGATGCCCACCTCGTCGTTCCCGTCCGGGCACATCGCCGCCACGATCTGCGTCTGGCTGGCGATCACCCTCATCGTGTTCCCGCGTACCGACAGGTGGTGGCGTTGGATCTTCGTGGGGTTGGCAGTGCTCATGCCGGTCGGCGTGGCCACCTCCCGGATGTACCGGGGGATGCACCACCCGACCGACTTCATGGGCGCGATCCTGCTCTCCGCGCTCTGGATCGGGCTGCTCTACCTCGTGATCCGTCCCAACGCCGACCTGAAGGAGGGCAACCAGCCGGCCATCGAGTCGGAGGACGTGGACACCCTCGACGACGAGCTGGCGCGGGCCGGCCGGGCGGACTGAGCGTCGCCGTGCTGCGGGTGATGACCTGGAACATCCGCACCGGCGGTCGGGACCGTGGCGGCTCCGGCCGGCTGGACCGGGTGGTCCAGGTCATCCAGGAGCAGGCACCGGACGTGCTGGCCCTCCAGGAACTGCGCGGCTTCGACCGCGACGGGCTGATGGGAGCCGTGGCGGATCGGGTGGGGATGACACCACACCTGGCCCGGTCCTGCTTCGGGCAGCCGGTCGCGGTCCTGGTCCGTCCGCCGTACCGGGTCGTCGACACGGGGACCCTGCGCCGGCCGTTCCACCACGCCGCCGCCCGCGTCGTGGTGGACACCGCCGCCGGCCCGTTGACCGTCTTCGGCACCCACCTCTATCCGTACTCCGGCGGGCGACGGCGGATGGAGGTCGACTGGCTGGCCGCCGCGATGCGACGCAGCCGAGGGCCGCTGACACTGCTCACCGGTGACCTCAACTCGCTCGACCCGACCGTCGACCACAGCGCGCGCCTGGCCGGCATGCCCACCCTCTACCGGCGGCGGCACCTGCGTCGGGGCGGTGGCGCGGTGGACACCCGGGCGATCGCCCGGCTGCTCGCCGCCGACCTGGTCGACCTGTGGCCGGCGTGCAACGTCGGGGCGCCGGAGGCCGACGGCCACACCGTTCCCACCGGGTTCGGCGGTGCCGAGTTCGCCGGGATGCGCCTGGACTATCTGCTGGGCACCCGTGCCCTGGCGGAGCGGGTGCGCGACTGCCGGGTGATCCGCGGCGGAGCGGCGGGCACGGCCTCCGACCACTATCCACTCCTGGCCACCGTCGACCTGTGACCGGAAGGGGCCCCCGCGCGTGGCGCGGCACGGCTACCGTGCCCACCGTGACCGACCGCCCCACCGTCCGGCCGCCGCTTCCCGGGCCACCGGCCGATCGTCCGGCCGCGCCGACGGTGACGCTCGCCGCCCGAGCCCCGTCGGCCGTGCACACGGCCGAGCCGGCCACCGTCGCGTTTCCGCTCGTCGCGGCCGTCGCGCGCGGTGTCGCGCTGGTCTTCGTGCTGCCGGTACGCCTGCTCTGGGAGCTGATCGCGGCTACCGGCCGGCTGCTGTACCGGCACCTGCTCAGCCCGACCGGTCGGTTCCTACGCGACTGGCTGGTGGCACCGCTGGTCTGGGCCCTGCACCGGCTGCTGTGGCGTCCGCTGGTCTGGTGCGCTCACAACCTGGTCTGGCTCCCGCTGACCTGGGTGGCCCGCAACCTCCTCTGGTTGCCACTGGTGTGGCTCGGCCAGGGTGTCGCGTGGGTGGCGCGCACTCTCGTCTGGTCGCCGCTGGTGTGGCTGGCCCTGGGCGTCGCGTGGGTTGCCCGGACTCTCGTCTGGTCGCCGCTGGTGTGGCTGGCGTGCGCCCTCGCCTGGGTGGCCCGCACGGTGGTCTGGTCGCCGCTGGTGTGGTTGGCCCGCCGAGGGCTGCGCCCGCCTCTCCTGGCTCTGGGTCGCGTGCTGGTCTGGCTCACCGAGCATCTGGTCCTGCGGCCGCTGCGATGGGTGGGCGCGGCGCTCACCCCCGCCGGCCGCCTGTTGTGGCGCGGCGTCGGCATGCTCGCCGGGGCGTTGGGCGCCGCGCTCGCCGGGCTCGTACGCGGAATCCGTTGGGTCGTCGTGGGGTTCGGCCGGTTGGTCGTCGTGGTGGTGGTCGGTGCGTGGCGGACCGCCGGTTGGGTACTGCGGCTGGTCTACCGACTGGTCCTGCGCCCGATCGGCCACGGGTTGCGCTGGTTGTGGCGGCACACGGTGCGTCCGCTGCTGTCGGGCGTCCGTTGGGTCTGGTCGGTGACGGTCGTGCCGGTGGCGCGCGGCCTGCGAGCGGTCTGGCGGGCAACCGTCACGCCGGCGGCCCGCTGGACCCGCCGCGCGGTGCTCGACCCGGCCCGCATGGCCTCCCGGGAGGTGCTCACCGCTCTGGGGCTGCGTCGCTGACCGCGCCTTACAGCACCAGGTTGACCAGGACGGTCAGCACTACCGAGGCCACGATCGAGAAGAGGATCATCAGGAGGCAGCCGATGCCACCACCGAGTGGGCGGATCTCCGTGTTACCGAAACGCATGAGGTTCACCTGTCCGTGAGTGCGGATGTGGGGCGAGGAGTTGGCGGATCGCGTCCGCGACCGCCGTCGGAGCGGTAGTGACCACGTTGTGCGCGGCACCGGGTACGACAGTCAGGGTGGCGTCCGGCACGAGCCGGGCCGCCTGGTCGCGCCACCGTGCCGGCGCCACCGGGTCTCGACCGCCGCTCAGCACGAGGGTCGGTGCGGTGATCCGCACGAGGTCCGCCTCGATCGCGTTGTGCACCGAGTGCGACAACGTCGCGAAGACCCGCCAGGGCCGGGCGTCCCAGATGTCGCGGACCAGGATCGGCGCCTGCAACGGTGCCTCGCGCAGGGTGTCGACCAGCCACCTGCCGAACAGGGCCCGCCGGGTTCGGGCCACTGGGTCACTGGTCGGCCCGGCCAGCACCAGCGCGCGTACCGCACCCGGGTGGTTCGCGGCGACCGCGGCGGCGACCTCCGCGCCGAACGAGTGCCCCACCAGGCAGACCGGCGGCAGGTGGTACGCGTCCAGCCAGGCGGCCAGGTGGTCGGCGTGCCGGGCCACGTCGTACGCGCCCCGGGGGTGTTCGGTCAGCCCGAAGCCGGGCAGGTCCGGCGCGTACACCGGGTTGGTGGTGGCGAGCGCGACGGCCAGCGGGGTGAGATAGCGGTGCGAGACGGCCAGGCCGTGCACCAGCACCACTGGCGTCGCCCCGGTCGCCGGGTCGGCACCGCGCTGGGTGTGGGTGCGCAGTCCGTCGACGAGCCGCCAGTCGCTGGTCAGCCCGGCGGCCGGCCGGGGGGCGGCCAGGGCGAGCCGAAGCTCGCCCAGCCCGAACCGCCCACCTGCCGTCGGACGCCTCACAGCTCGCGCAGCCGGGGCAGCAGCTGATCCTGCGCCCAGTCCAGGAACATCGGCTGGCTTTCCCCACCGACCTGGATGATCGCCACGTGGGTGAAGCCCGCGTCGACGAACGTGCGGAACGCCTCGACGTGCGCGTCCACGTCCGGGCCGCAGGAGATGCCCTCGGCGACGTCCTCCTCCCGGACGAACTGGGTGGCGGCGGCGAACGACTCCGGGCCGGGCAGGTCGGCGTTGACCTTCCACCCCATCCCGAACCAGCGGAACTGGTCGTGCACGATCTTGCGGCACTCCGCCTCGTCGGGGCCGTAGCAGATGGCCACCTGCCCGTAGCGGGGCTGGCCGGCACCCCCGGCGTCGTCGTACATCTCGATGATGTGCCGGTCCGGTTCGGTGGAGATGATGCCGCTGCCGTACTCGGCCGCCAGCGTCGCGGACTGCCGGCCGGACGCCGCGATGGCCATCGGCACCGGCCGCTCCGGCCGGTCCCAGACGTAGGCGTCGGGCACGTCGAAGTGGTTGCCGGAGAACGTCAGCGTCTCGCCGTTGAGCAGCGGCCGGATGATCTGCAATGCCTCCTCGAACATCTCGTGTCGCTGCTGCACGTGGGGCCAGCTACCGACGACGTGCTCGTTGAGGTTTTCGCCCGCCCCGAGGCCCAGGGTGAATCGGCCGTCCGAGAGCGCCCCGATCGTGCTGGCCTTCTGCGCCACGACGGCCGGGTGGTAGCGGCGGATCGGGCAGGTCACGAACGACATCAGCTGCGCGCGGGAGGTGGCGTGGGCGACCGCGCCGAGCACCGACCAGGCGTACGGCGAGTGGCCCTGGGAGTCCAGCCAGGGGTAGTAGTGGTCGGACATCACGAGTTGGTCGAAGCCGGCCGCTTCGGCTCGGATGGCGTGGTCCACCAGTTGTTTGGGACCGGCCTGCTCGCTCATCAGGGTGTAGCCGACGCTGACCATCCTGGTTTCCCCTCTCCACCGACGGATCGTTCCCGGGATACCCAGGTCGGTAGCCGTCAACCCTCCCGTCCGGTTCGGCTCCGGCGATGCTTGACGGATCGCGGCGACCTGCCTACCGTCGCTCTTAACCGGTTAAGAGCCGGATGTGGCGCACATCCTGTGGTGGGGATGATCGCCCCGTGACGGCCTGCGCCTGCGTGGGCCGTTGCGGCTGTCCGGGCCCAGAGCCTGTCTACTGAACCGGTTGCGACGGCCTATCCATCGCCCTACGCTGATGCGTGCGCTCCGGGAGCCGGGCGCGGCTGCCGGGCTGCAGCCGCCTTCCCCTGTCTCGTCCCACCCCTGTCGGGCACCGGGGGTTCTCCCTGAGGAAGGCCATGAAGACTCGACTCTCTGCCGTCGGCGCGGCGCTGCTCGCGTTGCTCGTCGCCGTGCTGGCGTTCGGCCAGCCGGCGCACGCGGCGGCCGGCTTCTCCGTCGCGGGCGGCAAGCTGTACGACGCCAACGGCACCGAATTCGTCATGCGTGGCGTCAACCACGCGCACACCTGGTATCCACAGCAGACCAGCTCGTTTGCCGACGTCAAGGCGCTCGGGGCGAACACCGTGCGGGTGGTGCTGTCCAGCGGCGACCGGTGGACCCGCAACACCAACGCCGACGTCGCGAACGTCATCTCACTGTGCAGGGCCAACCGGCTGATCTGCGTGCTGGAGGTGCACGACACCACCGGGTACGGCGAGCAGAGCGGCGCCATCACCCTCGCCCGCGCGGTCGACTACTGGCTCAGTCTCGCCGACGTGCTCGTCGGCCAGGAGAGGTACGTCATCGTCAACATCGGCAACGAGCCGTACGGCAACCAGAACTACGCGTCCTGGGCCACCGACAACGCCAACGCGATCAAGCGCCTGCGTACCGGCGGGCTGACCCACACCATCATGGTGGACGCGCCCAACTGGGGGCAGGACTGGTCGTTCACCATGCGGGACAACGCCGCGTCGGTCTTCGCCGCGGACCCGGCCCGCAACACCGTCTTCTCGATCCACATGTACGGGGTGTTCGACACCGCCGCCGAGATCAGCGACTACCTGGGCCGTTTCCGATCGGCGGGGCTGCCCATCGTGGTCGGTGAGTTCGGCTTCAACCACTCCGACGGGGACCCGGACGAGGACGCCATCCTCGCGTACACCCAAGCCAACGGGATCGGCTGGTTGGGCTGGTCGTGGAGCGGCAACGGCGGCGGCGTGGAGTATCTCGACCTGGCCACCTCCTTCAACCCTGCCAACCTGACCACCTGGGGTCAGCGGCTCTTCAACGGCGTCAACGGCATCCGGCAGACCGCCCGGGAGGCCAGCGTCTTCGGCGGCACCCCGCCGCCGACCACGCCTCCGCCCACCACCCCGCCGCCCACCACGCCTCCGCCGACCACGCCTCCGCCGACGGGTGGCTGCTCGGCGACCTACACGGTGACCAACCAGTGGCAGGGTGGCTTCCAGGGTGAGGTCCGGGTGACCGCCGGCACCGCCGCGATCACGGGTTGGACCACCCGGTGGACGTACGCCAACGGCCAGAGCGTCACCCAGGCCTGGAACGCGACGCTGACCAGCAGCGGAGCCACGGTGACCGCGCGCAACGCGGACTACAACGGCCGACTGGCCGCCGGTGCGAGCACCAGCTTCGGTTTCATCGGCGGCTGGACCGGCAGCAACGCTCCACCGGCGGTGAGCTGCACCGCCAGCTGAACAGGAAGAGTGATGGTGGCCGGGCCCGCGCGGGCCCGGCCACTCCGACCCCGCGCGGGGACCGTCGGTTCGGTCAGTGCTCCCCGGACAGGTTCACGATGACCACCCCGGCGATGATCAGCGCAATGCCGGTGAGCTTGGCCAGCCCGACCCGCTCGTCCAGGAACACCGCTCCGATCGCCACGATGGCTGCGGTGCCCAGACCCGACCAGAGGGCGTACGCGACGCCGACCGGGATCTCCTTGACCGCCTGCGCCAGCAGCAGGAACGCCAGCACGTAACCGGTCAGGCAACCCACCGTCGGCCAGAGCCGGCTGAACCCCGCGGTGCTCTTGAGCAGGCTGGTCGCCAGCACCTCGGCGAGGATGGCGATCCCCAGCAGCACGTACGCCATGCGGTCCCCAGTCCTGAATGCTCGACGGCGGATGTCGGTGGTCAGGCTATCGCCGGCGTCCGCCGTCGCTCGACATCCAACCGGCACCGTCGTCGCGTGGCCCCGTCGCGGCGGCCGGCGGACGACCCCGGCACATCCCACTCGGCCCCTTTGGAGCTGATGTCGCAAACGATTCAGCCGCGCCTGCCCCTCATGACGTGATTCCCTGCCCGCCTGCCCGCCTGCCCGCCTGCCCGCCTGCCCGCCGGCTGCTTACCTGGCCGGCTGCCCCCTGCTCCTTGCCCGGCTGGCTGCGGTGATCGGGTTCGTTGGTTGAGCGCGATATTCATGCGGCGGGCGAATCGTTTACGACATCAGCTCCATAGGCAGTCCGGGACGCCATGTTCGTCTCGCTGCCGACCGCGCCGACCGCGCCAGCCGCGCCACCGCGCCAGCCGCGCCACCGCACCCACCTCGCCGACCGCACCCACCGCGCCGACCGCACCCATCGCGCCGACCATGCCGTGGGTCAGTCCTCGGGTTGCACCGGCGAGGGCTCGGCGGCGAGCCGGGCCGCTCGCATGGTGAGGTAACGCTGCTCGGGCAGGCTGTTCGTGCGCGCGGCGGCGGCCCGGTAGTCGACGATCGCCCGATCCCGGTCGCCGGCCATCTCGTGCAGGTGTGCGCGGGCGGCGGGCAGTCGGTGGTGTCCGGCGAGCTGGGGGTCGTCGGCCAGCGCGTCGACGGCGGCGAGACCGGCTGCCGGCCCGTGCACCATGGCGGTCGCCACTGCCCGGTTGAGCGCCACCACGGGGCTGCCGGCGAGTCGTTCCAGCACCTTGTAGAGCGCCAGGATCTGCGGCCAGTCGGTCGCCTCGGTGCTCGGCGCCTCGTCGTGCAGCGCGGCGATGGCGGCCTGCACCTGGTACGGGCCGACCGGCCCACGCGGCAGCGCCCGGGTGACCAGCGCGACGCCCTCGGCGATCGCCGCCGCGTCCCAGCGGCTGCGGTCCTGGTCGGACAGGGAGATCAGTTCGCCCGAAGGCCCGGTCCGCGCCGGGCCGCGCGCCTCGGTGAGGAGCATCAACGCCAGCAGCCCGGCCGACTCGCTGTCGTCGGGCAGTAGCGTGTGCAGCGCGCGGGTGAGCCGGATCGCCTCAGCCGCGAGGTCGACGCGGCGCAGGTCCGGGCCGGTGGTGCTGGTGTGCCCCTCGGTGAAGATCAGATAGAGCACCTGCCGGACGGCCGTCAACCGGTCGGCGCGCTCGGCCGGCTCGGGCATCCGGAACGGCAGCCCGGACGCGCGGATCCGCTGCTTGGCCCGGCTGATCCGCTGCGCCATGGTCGCCTCGGGCACCAGAAAGGCGCGGGCGATCTCGGCGGTGCTGAGACCGCCGACGGCGCGCAGGGTCAGCGCCACCGCTGACGTCGGGGCGAGCGCCGGATGGCAGCAGAGCATCAGCAGGACCAGGGTGTCGTCCCGCTCGGCGGTCAACTCCTCGTCCGCGGCCGGCGCGTGCCGCTGGTCGTCCGGGTCCCGCCGGGCAACCAGGTCCTCCCGGCGGCGTCGGGCCTGCTCACCGCGGACCAGCTCGATCATCCGGCGGTAGCCGACCTGGATCAGCCAGCCGCGTGGGTTGCCCGGCAGCCCCTCGGCCGGCCACTGGGTAGCGGCGGCCAGCAGTGCCTCCTGCACCGCGTCCTCGGCGGTGGCGAAGTCACCGAAGCGGCGGGCGAGCACGCCGAGGACCTGCGGCGCGAGGTCGCGCAGCAGGTCCTCGACGCGGGAATCGGTGGTCAGCGCTCACAGCTCCTGTGGTGGCGCGGACATCACCGGGTGCACCTCGATCGGCATGTTCAGCGGACGGCCACCCGGGCCGGGCGCGGTGGAGATGTGCGCGGCCAGCTCCACCGCCCGCTGCGGGCTGTCGCAGTCGACGATCCAGAACCCGGCGAGGAACTCCTTCGTCTCGGCGAACGGCCCCTCGGTGACGACCGGCGCACCGCCCTCACCGGCGCGGACGATCCGGGCCTGCTGCGGACCGCCGAGACCCTGCCCGTCGACCCACTCCCCGGCGGCGGTGAGCTTCTCGTTGACCTCGCCCATGAACGCGATGTGCGCCTGGACCTCGGCCGGGGTCCAGGTGTCGATGCCCGGGAAGTCGGTCCCCGCGGCGCTGAACTGCATCAGCAGCATGTACTTCATCGTCTCGCTCCTCACACCTGCGCACCACCCTCGGTGCTCTCACCCTGAGGTAGAAGCAGACGGCACCGTTCTCGACACCCCGACCAAGGATTTTCTAACCGGTCTCGACGACCTCCAGCACCAGGCTCTGCTCCGGGTGCAGCGCGGGCATCTGCAACCCCACCCGGGCCAACGCCGCTCCGGTCAGGACGACACCGTCCGCCAACCAGGCCAGCGTGGACCGGTCGATGGTCGCGGGCAACGGCACGTCCGTCACCGGCCGCACCCGGTAACGGCGCTCCGGGTCCAGGCCGGGCAGCCGGACCGCGCCGGGGGACGGCGTGGCGGAGGTGGCCAGCCGCGCCACCGCGTACACCCCCTGGGTCTTGTCACTGCCGACCACGCCGTGTGCCCAGACGGCCGGGTCCGGGTGGTCGACCCGGACCACCCGGCCGGCGTGCAGCAGCGGGCGCAGCCGTTTGTGCAGTGCGACCCAGGCGGCCAGTTCGGTCTGCTCGGCGGCGCTGATCGAGGCGATGTCCCACTCGATGCCGTGGTGGCCGAAGAGCGCGGTGGCGGCCCGGAAGCCGAGGTCGTGCACCCGGTTGGTGGTGTGCGAGCGCTGCGGGCCGATGTGTGTGCCGACGAGTTCCGGCGGCAGTAGCAGCCCGGTCCAGCGTTGGATGCTGAGCCGTTCCAGGGCGTCGTTGCAGTCGCTGGCCCAGACCCGGTCGGTGCGGGCCAGGATGGCCAGGTCCACCCGGGCCCCGCCGGACGAGCAGCTCTCGATCTCCACGCTGGGATGACGGCTGCGCAGCTGGTCGAAGAGCCGGTACACCGCCAGGGTCTGCCCGTGCACACCGGGCCGGCCGTGGTGCCCGGCCTCGGTGAGGTCCCGGTTCTGGTCCCACTTGAGGTAGCTGATGCCGGGGTGTTCGGTGAGCAGGGCGTCGAGACGTTCCAGCACATAGGCGTACGCCTCGGGGCGGCCCAGGTCGAGCACCTGCTGGTTGCGCCACGCCGGAGGCAGCCGCCCCGGTACGGCCAACAGCCAGTCCGGGTGCGCGCGGAACAGGTCGGAGTCGGGGTTGACCATCTCCGGCTCCACCCAGAGACCGAACTGAAGGCCCTGGCCGGTCACGTGGTCGATGAGCGGTTGCAGACCATCGGGCCAGACACCCTCGTCGACGTACCAGTCGCCGAGGCCGGCGGTGTCGTCGCGCCGACCGCGGAACCAGCCGTCGTCGAGCACGAACCGCTCCACGCCGATCTGCGCGGCCCGGTCGGCGAGGTTCCGCAGCCGGTCCAGGTCGTGGTCGAAGTAGACCGCCTCCCAGACGTTGAGGGTCACCGGGCGGGGGGAGCGCGGGTGTCCGGGTCGGGCCCGCAGGTGCGAGTGGAGTACGTCGCTGAGTCCGTCCAGCCCGACGTCGGACCAGACGGCGTAGAGCAGGGGAGTCTCGTACGACTCGCCGGGGCCGAGCCGGATCTCACCGGGGGCCAGCAGCTCGCCGCCTCCGAGGGTCGACTCGCCGGTGGGCCGGCGCTCGGCGACTGTGACGTGGTCGCCGCTCCACGCGGTGTGCACCGCCCACACCTCGCCGTGGCCGAAGTCGAACCCGGCGGTGCCGGCCACCAGCAGCAGTGTGGCGTCGTGCCCGGTCCGCCCGTGTCGACCCTCACGGACCCAGGCGCCCTGCTGCCACGGGTGCCGTTGCGGGGACCGTTCCCGGCACCAGCGGCCGGTGAGGTCGAGCAGTTCGGTGGCGACCGGGGGCACCGGCAGCACGGGGGCCAGCTCCCGCAGCTCGTACGCGCTGTCGCCGTCGTTGTGCAGCCGGTGCCGAACGGTCAGCAGGCCGTACGGGTCGAGCGTGATCTCGATGGTCAGGGTCAGCCCGGCGGCCGTGTCCGACGCCCGCACCGTCACCCGGGCCGCACCGTCGGCGGGCTGGTCGACGTCCAGGTCGTCGAGGCGGAACGCGGTGGACCAGTCCTGTCCGTCGCGGTGCCCGGCC
The DNA here is from genome assembly GCF_053592955.1 of Micromonospora sp. NPDC002411. Lineage (NCBI taxonomy): Bacteria > Bacillati > Actinomycetota > Actinomycetes > Micromonosporales > Micromonosporaceae > Micromonospora > Micromonospora sp. NPDC002411. The sequence goes on from NZ_JBSFBM010000008.1 coordinate 28,860, forward strand.
AGACCCGGGCGACCGCCCCAGCCGGCGCTCGCCTCCGGCAGCAGGGACAGCACGGGCGGCTCGTCGAAGCTGCTCGGCACCACCGGCGGCACTGTCGCGTCGGTGAGCTGGCGCAGGCCGTCGTCGTCGAGGTCGCCGACGTCGCCACCCCAGTGCACGACCCGGGGCAGCCCCGGGCCGCGCGCGTCGAGCACCAGGCTGGTCCGCGCGCGGCGCAGGTGCAGGATCGTCATCCCTTTGAGGCTCCCAAGGTCAGGCCCCGAACGAAGTGTCGCTGGAGCATGAAGAAGATCACGAGCGTGGGGATCGCGACGAGGACGCTGCCCGCCGAGACCAGGTTGTTGTCGGTGAAGAACTCGCCGCGCAGGTTGTTCAGCGAACTGGTCACCGGGAACTTGTCGCCGGTGCGCATCAGGACGGTGGCCCAGAAGAACTCGTTGTAGATCCAGGTCACCTCCAGCGTTGCCAGCGCGGCCAGGGCGGGTCGGCACAGCGGCATGGTGACCTGCCAGTACTGCCGCCAGATGCTCGCCCCGTCGACCATCGCCGCCTCGTACAGGTCGCGGGGGAGCGCCTTCATGTAGTTGCTGAGCACGAAGACGCAGAACCCGCACTGGAAGGCGACGTTGATCAGGATCAGGCCCCAGTAGCTGTCGTAGAGCAACTCGGAGTCGCTCATGAATTCCGGCAGCGGCACCTCGGTGAACAACCGGAACAGCGGGATGAGCAACGCCTGTTGGGGCAGCAGGTTGGCTGCGGTGAACACCCCGAGCAGGACGATGTTGAGCTTCCAACTGAAGCGGGCGATCACGAACGCCACGCAGGACGCGAGGAAGAGGGTCAGCAGCACCGCCGGCACTGTGATGTACAGCGAGTTGAGGAAGTGCTGGCCGAACTCCGCCGTCCGCCAGGCGGTGACGTAGTTGTCGAAGGTCCAGCCGCCGAACGACACGTAACCGTTGGCGGCGGTGTAGTCGTACGAGCGCAGTGAGGTCAGCACCGCCCAGGCGATCGGGAAGAGCCAGGCCAGCGAGACGGCGATGAGGAAACCGTGCAGCAGCAGCCGCTGCGGGGTCAGCTTGCGCCGACGTACAGGAGTGTCGACGCTCATTCCCGGTTCTCCCTCATCACGGTAGCGAGGTAGACGGTGATGAAGACCAGCGATACGACCAGCATGATCGTCGCCAGTGCCGAGCCGAACCCGATCCGGCTCGCCTCACCCACCACGTTCTGGGTGACCAGCGCGGAGAGCAGCTCCAACCCGTTGCGGCCCTTGTTGACCACCCAGACCAGGTCGAACGCGCGCAGCGACTCGATCACGGTCACCACCAGCACGATGATGTTGATCGGCCGCAGCACCGGGAAGACCACCCGGAAGAAGGTGCGGGTCTCGGAGGCGCCGTCGACCGCCGCGGCTTCCCGCAGCGAAGGGTCGACGCCCTTCAGCCCGGCCAGGTAGAGCAGCATGATGTACCCGACGTGCCGCCAGCCGGAGGCGACCAGGACCGCCCAGATGTTGACGTTCGAGTCGCCGTACCAGTCGACGTTGCTGTTGAACGCAGCGTTGATCAGGCCCTGGTCGCGGGAGTACAGCAGCTGCCAGACGAAGCCGATCAGCGCCAGCGAGAGCACCACCGGCAGGTAGAGCGCGGTCTGGTAGAAGCGACTGCCGCGCAGTTCCTTGTCGAGCAGGACGGCCAGGAACATGCCGAAGGGCGTGGCGACCACGAACAGCGCCGCCAACCAGAGCAGGTTGTTCTGGACCGCCGGCACGAACGGCGGGTAGATGTTCACCACGTCGTCGTAGTTGCGCGCGCCGACGAACTCGATCTCGTTGAGTGGGCCGATGCCGTCCCAGTTGGTGCCGGACAGCAGCACGGTGGCTGCCGCCGGTAGCCAGACGAAGCCGGTGACGAGTAGCAGCGGCACGAGCACCATCAGCGTGATGACCACGCGGTCGGTGCGGGACAGGAGCCGTAGCCGCCGGCGGCGACCACCCGTGGGGGTGGTCGTCGCCGGCGGCGGCACGGCGCGATCCGCTTGGATCAGGGGCTGGTCGGACACGATGTCCTCCCCTTTCCGCCGTCAGTCAGTGAAGATCGACTTCTTCTGGTTCTCGATGGACGAGGTGAGCCCGTTGATGTCCTTCGGGTTCTTGATGAACTGCTGGATCGCCGGAATGATCACCGTGGAGGCGAAGTCCGGCCGGGTGTCCCGGTCGAGGAACTGGGCGATCTCGGTGGCCGACCCGACCAGCTCGGCTGCCTTCTTCTGCAGCGCGGTGTAGCCGCCGACGTTCGCGCCGCTGTTGGCGACGAGGATGGCCGGGTCGTTCTTCAACGTGATGTCCGCGGACTCCTTGCCGCCGAAGTACTCCAGCAGCTTGCGCGCGTTGTCCTCGTTCTTCGGCTTGCGGGCCATCATGTAGCCGTCGATCGGGGCGTCCAGCGCCTTGGCGCCGATCGACGGGTCGATCTCCGGGAAGGTGAAGAAGTCGAGGTCGTCCTGCTCCTCGTTGCTGAACTGCTGGCCGACGAAGAGACCGAGCAGGTACATGCCGCTCTTCTTCTGCTGCAACGACTGGGCGGCTTCCTGCCAGGTGCGCCCGAGGCTGTCCGGCTGGTGCAGCGGGAGCAGGCCGGCCCAGGTGTCGAAGACCTTCTTGACCTTGTCGGAGGTCCAGGCCTCCTTGCCAGCCATCAAGTCGATGTGGAACTGGTAGCCGTTGATCCGCAGGTTGAGGATGTCGAAGGTGCCCATCGCCGGCCAGCCGTCCTTGTCGGCGAAGGCGATCGGGATCAGCCCGTCCTTCTTCATCTGCGCACCGAGGTTGGTGAAGTCGGTGATGGTCTTCGGCACCTGGTAGCCGTACTGCTGCCAGACCGACTTGCGGTAAAAGACCGCCCACGGGTAGTACGTCGCCGGGACGAAGTACTGCTTGCCGTCGTCGCCGGTGGACGCCTTCTTGAACGCGTCGGAGTAGCCGGAGAGCTTGCTCCACACGTCGCTGATGTCGCTGGCCAGGCCCTTCTGGGCGAAGAAGCGCATCCGGTAGCCGGCGAACCAGGTGAACACGTCGTCCGGCTTGCCCTGGAGGTAGTTGTTGATGTTCTCCTGGAACGTGTTGTGGTCGACCGTGTTGATTCCAACCTGGACCCCGGACGAGGTCTTGAACCCGTCGGTGACCTTGACCAGGACGTCCTTGGGCTTCGGGTCGGACTGGTTCGAGCCCAGCGACACGTCCTTCGAGGACCCGTCGGAGCCGGAGTCGTCGCCGCAGCCGGCGAGCAGACCGGTGCCGAGCAGCGCTCCCGTGCCGGCCGCGCCGGCCAGCAGCGAGCGTCGGTTGATGCCGGCGACGGAGGGCGGTACGAGCCGAGCCAGGTACTCGGCCTGGGATTGGGGACGGGACATCTGTGCCTCCTGCGGATGAAGAGGTGCTAGTCCAAGGGCCATCAGGGGGTGGTGAAGGCGAATGCGTCGTCGCGATCACACATCGGGATCCACCGAGAATCCACATTGGCGAACACGAACGGCCATTGGGGCATCAAGCTACCCGTCCGCAGGCCACTGTCAAGAGGGGTGTTCGCCTCTGATAACCCAGTCGTGACATGGCCGTTACGAGGTAAACGTTGGAAAGAAAGTCGATGTTGGAACCTGTTGACTTGCGTGCTCCACCCGGTGCACCCTCAGCTGTCATGCGGCGATGGCAGGGTGACGGCATCTATTTCGGCGGCGACTACAACCCCGAGCAGTGGCCCGAGCAGACCTGGTCGGAAGACGTCGAGTTGATGCGCCGGGCCGGCGTCAACCTGGTCTCCGTCGGCATCTTCTCCTGGGCGCTGTTGGAACCCACGCCGGGCCGGTTCGAGTTCGGTTGGCTGGACCGGGTGCTGGACCTGCTGCACGACGGCGGCATCCAGGTCGACCTGGCCACCGCCACCGCCAGCCCGCCGCCCTGGCTGGCCCGCGCACACCCGGAGACGCTGCCCCGCCGCGCCGACGGCGCGATCCTCTGGCCGGGTGGCCGACAGGCGTACTGCCCCAGCTCCCCGGTCTTCCGGGAGCGGTCGCTGGAGTTGGTACGGGCGGTCGCCGGCCGGTACGCCGAGCACCCCGCCGTGGTGATGTGGCACGTCTCCAACGAGCTGGGCTGCCACAACGTGCACTGCTACTGCGACGTCAGCGCCGAGGCGTTCCGCGGTTGGCTGCGGGAGCGCTACGGCGACCTGGGCCGGCTCAACGACGCCTGGGGCACCGCGTTCTGGAGCCAGCGCTACGGCGACTGGGCCGAGATCAACCCTCCGCGCACCGCCCCGACCTTCGCCAACCCCACGCAGCAGTTGGATTTCCTGCGCTTCTCCTCCGACGAACAGCGCGCCCAACTGCGCGCCGAACGCGAGGTGCTGAGGACACTGGTCCGCCAGCCGGTCACGACCAACTTCATGATCGGCCTGGGCGTGAAGCACATGGACTACCACTCCTGGGCGCACGACGTGGACCTGGTGTCCAACGACCACTACCTGAACGCGGCCGACCCGCAGGGGCACCTCGGGCTGGCGCTCGCCGCCGACCACACGCGGGGCGTCGCCGACGGCGAGCCGTGGTTGCTCATGGAGCACTCCACCAGCGCCGTCAACTGGCAGCCGCGCAACGTGGCCAAGCTGCCCGGCCAACTGCGCCGCAACAGCCTGGCCCACGTCGCCCGTGGCGCGGACGGGGTGCTGTTCTTCCAGTGGCGCGCCTCCCGGGCCGGCGCCGAGAAGTTCCACTCCGCGCTGGTGCCGCACGCCGGGCCGGACACCAAGGTGTTCCGCGAGGTCTGTCGGCTCGGCGCGGACCTCAAGGCCCTCGCCGAGGTACGCGGCAGTCGGGTGGACGCCGACGTGGCGATCCTGTTCGACTGGGAGGCATGGTGGGGGGTCGAGTTGGATTCGCACCCCAGCGTCGACGTGACCTACGCCGACCGACTCAACGCCCTGTACGGCGCACTGTGGCGGGCCGGCGTGACCGCCGACATCGTGCACCCGTCGACCGACCTCAGCGGCTACCGGCTGGTCCTGGCACCGACCCTCTACCTGGTCCGGGACGCCGACGTCGAGGCCCTGCGCCGCTACGTCGAGGGCGGCGGGATCGCGGCCGTCACCTACTTCAGCGGCATCGTGGACGCCAACGACCACATCCGGCTGGGCGGCTACCCCGGCGCGTTCCGGGAACTGCTCGGCGTACGGACCGAGGAGTTCTTCCCGCTGCGCGAGGGCGAGCAGGTCCGACTGGACGACGGGAGCACCGCCGACGTGTGGACCGAATGGCTGCACACCGAGGGCGCGGAGGTGCTGGCGTCGTACACCGATGGGCCCTTGCCGGGTGTGCCGGCGCTGACCCGGCACCCGGTGGGCGACGGTGCCGCCTGGTACGTCGGCACCCGCCTGGACGAGCCGGCCACCGACCGGCTGGTCGCCCGGCTCGTCGACGAGGCCGGCGTCCGACCGGCCGCGCCGGCGCCGACGGGTGTGGAAGTGGTACGCCGACGCGACGGCGAGCGCACCTGGCTGTTCGTCCTCAACCACACCGACGCGGAGGTACGGCTCCCGGCGACCGGCGTCGAGTTGTTGACCGGCACACCGTGTGCCGGTGAGCTGACGGTGCCGGCCGGTGAGGTGGCAGTCGTCCGAGAGGACCGGGCCGATACCTCCGCTGTGAAGGAGGTTCCCTGAGTTGCTCGCCCAGCAGCGGCAGACCGCCATCCTCGATCTGATCCGCCAACGCGGTGGTGTGCGGGTGAGTCAGCTCGTCAGCCGGTTCGGCGTTTCCGACATGACCATCCGACGCGACCTCGAGGTGCTGGCCGAGCGCGGCCTGGTGGACAAGGTGCACGGCGGCGCGACGCTCGCCGGGCCGGGTTCCGCCGAGGAGCCCGGCTTCGCGGCCAAGTCGATCCGGCAGCAGGCGGAGAAGCGTGCCATCGCCGAGCGGGCCGCGCGGATGGTGGAGCCGGGGATGGCCATCGCGCTCTCCGCCGGCACCACCACCGCCGCGCTGGCGACGCTGCTCTCCGACGTACGCGGACTGACCGTGGTGACCAACTCGATCCCGGTGGCCGACGCGCTCTACCAGAACCCGCGCGCCGATCAGACAGTCGTGTTGACCGGCGGCATCCGCACCCCGTCGGACGCGTTGACCGGGCCGGTCGCCGAGGCGGCGATCAGCGCGCTCAACGTCGACCTGCTCTTCCTCGGCGTGCACGGCCTCAGCCCGCGCACCGGGTTCACCACCCCGAACCTGCTGGAGGCCGGGGTCAACCGATGCCTGATCGGTGCCGCCCGCAGGCTCGTGGTGCTCGCCGACCACACCAAGTGGGAGACCATCGGGATCGCCACCATCGCCCCACTCGAAGCCGCCGATGTCCTGATCGCCGACGCCGGGCTGCCGGCCGAGGCCCGCGCCACGATCGGCGAACAGGTCGGCGAACTGGTCGTCGTGGAGGTCGATTAGCCGCCCGACGTTGGGGCCTTGATCGACTCGGTCCGGCCTGAGCCACGCACGGTTGATCGACTCCATGTCGCCGATGTGGCGGTATCCCGCGCGACGGATACCGCCACATCGGCGATCTGGCGCGCGACCGGCGGCGACCTCGCTGAAGGCGTGGCTCAGAGCATGAACAGCAGTGTCTGGTGTTCCACGTCCAGGAACACCACCCGTCCGCCAGACGACGGGAGCGTCTCGTCGTAGGCCTGGCTGTGCAGCCACCGGGACTCGGCCGGGAGGAACGGTACGAGGCCCGGCCAGGCGTCCGCAGGCGTGCGTGAGTGCAGCAACTCAGCCGGCTTGTCGGCGGAGAACGGCACGAACTCGAACTGCTCGGCCAACGTGCGTGCGTCCTGCGGGCGCAGGACGGCAACGCCCTGGTACTCCCAGTCGGTCGGGCCCGGAACCAGGGAACACGGGTTGCCCAGGGCGCGCGCCTGCCAGTGGATCTCCGAATACTCACCGATATGCGGGAGGTCCTCCGGCGACCCCCAGCGGCTGACGCGGACCTTCGCCTCGTCGGCCTGTCGTTGCTCCTGGCATCCGCGCGTCTCGACCACCACTGCCGTGACGCAGCCGACCACCGCCAGCAGCACGACCACCGCACCGAGCACGGCCGCGCGTCGCCGTCTCCCCGTCTTCATCGTCCACGAGGGTAGATGTTGATCTAGGGATCGTCGACAGGCGAGCAGGCGTCGTCGTGGTCGGCCCGCCGCGCGCACCGGCGGCGGTCGGGCATGACCCGGTCGCAGAACACCCAATGTCGTACGTGCTGCGCGTCCTCGGCCGAGACGGTGCTGCCGCCGACGTCGACCTGCGGCATCGAGGCCAGCGCGGGAGCAAGCGTCCGGGCCAGGCTCAAGGCCCCGGCCAGGTCGGCGACCACCACCGGCAAATGAATCACGTACCGGGGCGTCGGCTCCGCCGTTTCGGTGTACGCCTCGACGGCGAAACGCGGCAGCGGCGTGAAGAGCCCGCTGTACTGGTGCTCCCACCCCGGGCTCATGCCTGACGCCGCTCGGACCAGGCGCTCTGCCAGTCGCGCAGCGCCCGCTTGATCCGCGCGTTCTCCTCGCTGAGCCGGGCGACATCGTGGTGCAGCGTCGCCAGCTCCAACGCGACACGGTGCAGGAACCGCCGTACCTCCCGGGGGTCGAGACCCCGGCGGCCGAAGCCGACGGTGGAGAACTGTCGGTCGCGCACCTGACTCGGGTGCAGTCGCGCCAGCCGCGTGCCGTCGTAGAGCGTGCCTCGGGTCATTCGTCACCTCGCGCGTCGTGAATCGGCGGGCGGGTCAGGGTCGCGCAAGCGCCCTTTCCCGTGGTAGTTATTCGTCAAGTCGGTTCGGAGCCGGGATTGATCCCGACGCTCCAGTTGAGACCCGACGAGAGCCGGTATGCGACTGCCACTCGCGAAGCCGCCTCTCGTCACCTTCTCGGCTGTTGGCACAGCCGCGGTTGCCGTGTTAGCACCGGGCTTTCCCGGGGGCCGGCGATCACCCTCACCCGCAGGCCACGTTTCCAGTGGCTTCGGCATTGGTGCAACGACACCAACAAAGTTCGTCATGAGGGTTCGCGAGGAGAGGGAAACTATGCCCGCCAGACGTGAGGCGATCGTTCAGACACTGCGCGCACAGTGGCTCGGTCAGCAGATGCGACAGCTGCGAGAGCGACGCGGCATCACCCTCAAGCAGGCAGCGGAGTTCTTGGAGCGCGATTTCTCGTCCATCGCTCGGTGGGAGCGCGCCGAATGGCCGTTTCGGCGTGGAGTCGTGGTGTCCCTCCTCGATCTGTACGGCGAGCACGACGGGCGTGAGCGGAACCGCTTCATCCAGCTCGCCGAGGATGCCTGGCGGACCGACCGGTGGGACGACGACTATGACGAGTTGGTGGATGCCTCTTTCATCGACTTTCCCTGGCTGGAGACGCGAGCTGAGCAGATTTCTTCCTGGGATGCCTTTCTCATGCCGGGCCTGTTGCAGACGCCTGGCTATGCAGAGGCAGTTATCCGCAACGCCGAGGGGGAGCAGGCGACAGATTTCTCAGTCGCCAAGTGGCTGCAACTGAGGCTTGATCGCCAACGTGTGCTGAGCCGAGAGCCTGTCGTCCGTGTTGCCGCGATCATCGACGAAAGCGTTCTTCGCCGACCGGTGGGCCGTCCTGCCGTGATGCGCGCGCAACTCCAACACCTGGGTGGCCTGATCCAAAGACCCAACATCGACCTTCGCGTGTTGCGGTCGAAGGTTGGCCTGCACGCCGGCCTGGACGGCTCCTTCGTCCTCTTCCGGATGCCCAAGCCTTATCCGGAGGTCGCCTATGCCGAGACTCTGGGCGGGCGCCGCTTCATGGAATCTCCGAAGTCGAAACGCTACGCCCTTGCGTACCATCGGCTCCGAGATGTTGCGCTCGACCAGCGCGAAACGGCCGTGCTGATCTCCAAGATCACGGAGGAACTGCCATGAGCGATGCCTTGCCGGTGGTGGCCTGGCACATCAGCACGCGAAGCAACAGCAACGGCGGTAGCTGCGTCGAAGCGGGGCCGGTGCTGGATGGGTCTGGTCGGGTGGCGGTGCGCGACAGCAAGGATCGCGCGGCGGCCACACTCGTCTACAGCGCCGATCGATGGACCGCGTTCGTCGCCGGGGTGAAGGACGGCGCATTCGCCCCCACCCAACCCTGATCGACTCGGCTTCCTGGAAAACCGGGGTGTCCCGGTCGCTCGGACACCGCGGTTTTCAGGAACCCGAGTTGATCAGGGCGATAACGGCCCAGCCGTCGATCATCTGGTGTGGCACCATCCGGCGGTGAAGTCGCACGAGGTGGCGGAGTTGTTCGACCAGGCGGTGCAGCGGCTGCGTGGCGTCGTCGAGTCGGGCGACTCCGACGACGGCGCCACCCCGGCCTGCGCCGCGCCGCCGTCGGGCGACTCCGACGACGGGTCCGACCTGATTCGCCGCGCCGCCGACTCGGGCGCGGAGGCCGTCGGGCTGGCTGTCGGCAAACTCTCGGATCCCGACCGTGTGGTTCGCGCGGCGGCCTGCGACCTGCTTGGCGCGACGAGCAGCCTGCACATGGACGTACGCGAAGAGGTCGCGACCGCCCTGATCCGGTTGGCGGCGCACGAGTCCGACCCCGAGGTGCACTGGTCGATCGCGCGCGCACTCGGCGACACCTTCGACGCCCGAGCCCTGCCGACCCTGGTGGCCCTCGCGGGCAGCCCGGACTCTGACGTGCGTTTCCAGGTCGCGGTGGCGGTGCCGGCGGTGCTCGACGATCCGCCGGTGGCGGCCGGCGAGGCGGTGTTGATCGACCTGTGCACCGACTCCGATCCGCAGGTCCGGGAGTGGGCCACGTTCGGCCTGGGTTTCGTGAGCACCGCCGATGGGGGAGCCGTCCGGCAGGCGCTGTGGGACCGTACCCAGGACACCCGCCCGGCGGTACGCGCGGAGGGCGCGCGGGGTTTGGCGCGGCGGCGGGACCCCCGGGCTCTTCCCCTGGTACGCGACCTGCTCGCGCAGGACGAGGTCCACACGCTCACCTTCCGGGCCGCCGCGTACCTGGGCGACCCGTCGCTGTTGCCACTGCTGGACGGCTTCGATCCTGGCGTGGACGCTGTCGCCGAGGCGCTGCGCGAGTGCGACCCGCTGCTGCGCGCCCAGCGTGACGAGTCGGCGTGGTTGCTTCTGGAGGCCGTGCACCGGCAACGACCCGACCTGGAGATCACGGTCTTCGGTGCGCGGTGCGATCTCGGCCTCTACCTCGACGTCACCGACGGAGCGGACCTGTCCGGCCACTGGTGGGTCGACGGGTTGCTCAGGCGAGCCGGGAACGACCCCGAGCGTGCGGCCGACCTGGTGATCGCGGACGTCACCCCGGCGTGAGCCGTGCCCGACGATGATCCACTCCATTTCGCCGATGTGGCGGTGTCCCGTGCGACGGATACCGCCACATCGGCGATCCGGCGCGCGAGGCCCCGCGCGGCGGGAGGCCCCGCGCGGCGCGGGGCTCAGCGCTGGCGCGCGAGGCCCGCCCCGCGCACTTCACAGCCATCTCACAGGGGTGCTGGATAGGGTGCGCGGTGAGTGAACGTCCGACTCCATCCTGGATCGGTCGGCTGTCGCACAGGAGTTCCGATGGTCTTCAAGAAGATGTTGAGCGCGTTCGGCGTGGGCGGTCCCAGCGTGGACACCGTGCTGACCAACCCCAACACCCGGCCCGGCCTGACCCTCGACGGGCAGGTCAACCTCGTCGGTGGCGATGCCGAGGCAGCCATCGAGCAGGTGGTGATCGGCCTGGTCACCCGGGTCGAGGTCGAAGGACACGACGCCGAGTACGCGGGCACGATGGAGTTCCACCGTATGGTGGTCAGCGGCCCGTTGCAGCTCGCCCCGAAGCAGCAGCTGTCGATCCCGTTCCAGCTGCCGATTCCGTGGGAGACCCCGATCACCGACGTGTACGGGCAGCGCCTGCACGGCATGACGATGGGTCTGCGGACCGAGCTGGCCATCGCCCGCGCTGTCGACAAGGGCGACCTGGACCACGTGGCGGTGCACCCGCTGCCGGTGCACGAGCGGATCCTGGAGGCGTTTCAGCGCCTCGGTTTCCGGTTCAAGAGCGCCGACCTGGAGCGCGGTCACATTCGGGGCGTGCAGCAGACGCTGCCGTTCTACCAGGAGATCGAGTTCTTCGCCTCCCCGCAGTACGCGAACACGATCCGTGAGGTCGAGCTGACCTTCGTGACCAGCCAGTACGGCGTCGAGGTCATCCTGGAGTGCGACAAGCGTGGCGGCTTCCTCAGCGCCGGGCACGACGCGTTCGGCCGTTACCAGGTGTCGCACGCCGACGTCGACCGGGTCGACTGGGCGCAGGTCGTCGACGGTTGGCTGCGCGAGACCACGTCCCGCTACGGCAGCCTCCGCTCGCAGTACGGCCCGAGTCACGGTCACGGCCACGGCCGGGGTGGCATGGGCATGGGCGGCATGGTGGCCGGCGCGGCCCTCGGCGTGGCCGGCGGCATGATCGCCGGCGAGATGATCGAGGACGCGTTCGAGGGCGACTTCGGCGACTTCGGCGGCGACGAGTAGTCGGTCCAGATACGACGACAGTGGCCTCCGGGAGAGTCTCCCGGAGGCCACTGTGAGCTGCGGACCGGTTAGTGCCGGGCCTTACGCTCCTCGCTGCTGCGGTGGTTGCTGCCGGCCTTGGCCAGGCCTCGGCTACCGAGGTAGCCCAACGTCAGCAGGGTGATCAGGAACCAGGCGTTGTCAGCCCGGAAGATGTCCACGCCAGCCGAGTTCTGCCCGACGACCTGCGACGCGCCCAGTACGGCGGCCACCGCGATCAGGTAGATCCAGAACTCGGTGGTCTTGAACGCCTGCTTGGTCTCCGTACCGGGTGCCTGCATGTCGTTGCGGCGCCCGTCATGCATCACCGGCATCTGCTGGGTCTGCATGTCCCGCATCTGAGCGGGGTTCTGCGGGTCGTTCATGGGCCGGTTCATCGGCCGGGTGGAAGCAGCCTGCGTGCTCATCTGGTCCTCCTCAGGATGCGATGAGTCGTACCTGCCTTCCCTCGCCCCGCTACCGCGTTTCGGCCACGGCACGGTTCGCTTTCGTGGCGGGGACAACCCCCGACTACCCGAGGCCCGGGAGCAGGTAACACCGATCGCCGGCCGGAAAAAAACCGGCCGGCGACCGGGTGTCGAGCGGGTCAGCGCAGGCCGTTGCGGATGGCCACGCTCACCAACAGGTCCGGGTCGTCGGTGATGATGCCGTCGACGCCGAGGTCGATGACCCGCTGCATCACCGTGGCGTCATCCACGGTGTACGGGATCACCTTCAGGTCGTCCCGCGTCTGGAGGGTCCGGACGTCCGGTCCGTGGAAGTATGCCGGGTTCTCCCGCAGGTACCAGTCCGCCGAGGCGACGGTGCCCTGCTTCGGGTCGTGCACCTGCCAGTTGGCCGACACCGTGCCGGCGCCGGCGGCCCGGGTCAGCTTGCCCAGGTCCTGGTACTTCCACCAGTCCAGCCCACCGGTCCACGGGCTCTTCACCGACGGGTCGCCGTACGCGGCCTGCAACGAGCACTCGTCGGCGACTGTCGCGCACTCGGCCGGCCCGTACTGCCAGACCAGCGCGACAGTGCCGATCCGCCGGTCGAGCTGGCGGGCGTAGGTGATGGTGCGCCAGTCGAACGACTGGATGGTGGCCCGGTTGGTGAAGCCGGCGCGCTGGATCGCGTCGACCAGCTTGCGGGTGAAGCTGCGGTACGGCTCGGTGTCGTCCACCACCGGGCTGATCTTCGTCTCGATGTTCATCCCGATGTCACTGCGGCCACTGGCCTTCACCAGGGCGAAAACCTCGTCCAGGGTCGGGATCCGGGCACCCGGTGCGGGCACCTGCGCGGGCAGTTCCGGCAGCGTCTTCGTGCCGCAGTCGACGGTCTTGAGCTGGGCGAGGGTCAGTTCGTGCACCGGCTTGCCCACGTACGGGAACATGCGGTCACCGCGGCGCACCGGCTTGGTGTCGACGCAGTGCGACCCGTTGACAGTGCGGTCGTGCAGCACCACGAGCTTGCCGTCGGCGGTCACGCCGGTGTCCAGTTCCAGCGTCGAGATGGCCCGGTTGGACAGCGCGTTAGCGAACGCCGGCAGGGTGTTCTCCGGCCGGGTGGCCCGGCCGCCCCGGTGCGCCTGGATGTCGAACGGCGACGCGTACGCCTTCGGCAGCCGGTAGCCGCGCTGCGCCAGCAGGCCGCGCAGCCGGTCCGGGTAGTCGGTGATGATGCCGTCCACGCCGTCGTCGATGAGCTTGGCCATGGTCGGCACGTCGTCGACGGTCCACGGGATCACCTTGATCCCGTAGCGGTGCGCCTGGGCGACCATCTCCCTGGTGACGTACGGCTGGTAGCCAGGGTCGGTGACCGTGCCGTTCTGCGGCATGCCGTGCACCGGCGAGAAGGCGCTGGCGCCGAAGCTACGGATCGCCGCGATCGGGTCGCCGCCGAAGTCGTCGATGTCCAGCCCGCCCAGCCACGGCGAGGCACCGGGCTTGCCGGTCTGGAGGAAGTCGTAGTTGGTCAGGGCGACCAGCGGCAGCTTCGGCTCGACCTGGCGCATGCGCATCAACGCGCCCCAGTCGAAGCTCTGGATGGTGACCTGCTTGAGCAGCCCGGCGGCGCGGATCTCGGCCGCGGTGACCCGGACGAACTGCTCGCGGGGCGCGGTCTCGGTGGGCGCTCCGGCCTCGACCTTGGTCTCGACGTTGAGCTTCACGTCCTTCGCCCGGTAGCGGTTGACCAGCGCGAAGACCTCACGCAGCAACGGCATCCGGGCGCCCGGGGCGGCGACCTGCCCCGGCTTGTCCGCGAGGGTCTTCGACCCGCAGTCCAACGTGCGCACCTGTGCGAGGGTGAGCGTGTTGATGTACTTCCCGACGTACGGGAACTCCGCGTCACCGGGCGTCACCGCTGTGGTGTCGACGCACTTGGCGCCGCTGATCTTCCGGTCGTGGGTGACGACGGCCTGACCGTCCTCGGTGATCTGCACGTCCAGTTCGAGGGTGGTCACCCCGAACTGGAGGGCGTTGCCGAAGGAGGCGAGGGTGTTCTCCACCCGCAGCCCGAGGCCGCCCCGGTGGGCCTGCACGTCGAATGTCCGGTCCGGTCGCGGCTTCGCCTGGGCGGGCACCGCGAACCCGGTCGTCACCGTCGCGGCCACCAGGGCCGCGACGGCGGTACGGCGTACTGTGCGCACGCTGTCATCCCCTCCTGCCGGCGGGCATCTCCCACCGGTCGCCGGACAGCATGGACATCTCGCGCGGCGGGAAGGCGGCCAGTGGACGGCGTACCGGTGAACCGCCGTGGACGACCCTTGCCGGTCGCGCCGGGTTTGGCCGGCCGGTGGCCGGGCACGCAGTCAGTTCCACAGCTTCTGCGAGGTGATGGACGTGCGTGAGGACGACATGCGGCAGAACGCCGCCCGCGAGGCCGAGGACCGGATCGCCGGCGGTGTGTACGGCAAGGGCGCCCTCGACGAGGTGACAGTGCCCCGCACCGATGTGGAGAGCCAGATCCAGCGCGACGACCCACTCGACCCGGCGCAGGAACGGATCGACCCGCAGGTGTTGCGCGACGGCGGCCCGGTCGGCGGTCAGGGCGCGGTGACCACCACCGGTGGCACCGCCGGGCCGGCGAGCGTACGCCGGGTGGCCCGCCAGCCCGAGCGGCACCCGGGCAAGGTGGCCCCGACGACCACCGGCGACGCCACCACAGGTGGCCTGAGCACGCCGAGGGGCGGCGGCACCAGCGACCAGTCCACGTCGGCGACCGGCCCAGCGAAGTCCATCCAGGACCGATCCCCGGACTGACCGGCCGGGCTGCCCCCGACGACGGACCCGTCGACGGGGGCAGCGCGTACCCGGTCAGTTGGGGCGCAGGACGCCCAGGCGTTGGGTGGCGCGGGTCAGGGCCACGTACAGGTCGCTGCGGCCCCGGGGTGACTCGGCCACCATCCGGTCCGGGTCGACGACCAGCACCGAGTCGAACTCCAGCCCCTTGGCCTGCGCGACGGTCAACACCACCACCCGGCTCTCCAACTCCGGATGCTCGCCGACGGCGGCCTCCGGCAGGGCGGCGGTGACGGCCGAGCCCAACTCGCCCACCCGTCCGGCCGGCACGAGCACGCCGAGCCGACCGTCGGTCAGCCCGGCGGCCTCGCGGGTGGCTTCGGCGACCAGTTCGGCCGCCAACTGCTCGTCGGGCACCGTCCGGTCCCACGGGGGTACGCCGCTCTCGCGCACCGAGCGCGGCGGACGCAGCGCCGGGTCGATCTCGGCCAACACGTCGGCGGCGACCGCCATGATCTCGGCGGGCGTGCGGTAGCTGACCGTCAACTCGGTCAACCGCCACCGCTGCGCGACGTACGGGGCGAGGGCGTCCGCCCAGGAGGGCGTACCGCTGAGCGCGCCGGTCTGCGCGACATCACCGACGATCGTCATCGACCGGCTGGGGCAGCGGCGCATCAGCAACCGCCAGGCCATCGGCGACAGCTCCTGCGCCTCGTCCACGATCACGTGCCCGAACGCCCAGGTCCGGTCGGCGGCGGCCCGCTGCGCGGTGGTCAGACGGTCGGCCTCCTCCTGCCGCTCCAGCAGCCGGTCCGCGTCGATCAGGTCGGTCACGCCGAGGATCTCACCGCCCTCGGCCTCGTCCTCGACGTCGATCGAGCGGGAACCCCGGGCGATCTCCAGCACACCCTCGGCGTACTCCCGTTCCATCATGCGGATGCGGTCCCGTCGGGCGGCGGCGGCCCGTTCGTCCTCGCCGAGCAGTTCGGCGGCCTCGTCCAGCAGCGGTACGTCGGCCGGCGTCCAGCCACCCGGCTCGCGCCGCAGCAGCGCGCGCTCGTCGTCGGTCAGCATCGGCGCGGCGGCGGCGATCCGGTCCGGGTCGGCGTACAAATCGGCGAGCAGCCGCTGCGGGGTCAGCACCGGCCACAGCCGGTCGAGCGCGGCCTGGATCTCCGACTCCTCCCGCAGCTCCCGCCGGATCTCGGCCCGGTCCGCCTCGTCGAGGAGGTTGTCCCCGCCCAACGGGTCGGCGCCGATCCGTTCAGCCACCTGCTCGGCGAGCGCGTGCACGATCTCCACGTCGAACAGCGCACGGGCCAGGTTGTGCGGCCGGTCGGTCCGGCGTACCCGGTCCCGGGCGGTACGCACCGTCTCCGGGTCCAGGGTCAGCGTCTCCCGCTCGACCTCGATCTCCAGCGGCTCGTCCGGCACCCACTGCCGGTCCCGCACGGCCAGCGCCAGCACCTCGGCCAGCACCGCCCGGCCCTTCAGCGCGGCCGTCTCGGCGGGCTCGGAGCGTTGGGCGCTCACACCCGGAAAGAGATCACCCTGGGTACGCAGCAGCACGCCGGTCTCGGCCAGCGTCGGCAGCACCTGGGAGATGTAGCGCAGGAAGGTCGCGTTCGGGCCGACCAGCAGCACACCCCGGCTGGAGAGTTCCCGGCGGTGCGTGTAGAGCAGGTACGCCGCCCGGTGCAGCGCGACGGCGGTCTTGCCGGTGCCCGGCCCACCCTGGACGACCATCACGCCGGGCAGTTCCGCGCGGATGATCTCGTCCTGTTCGGCCTGGATGGTCTCGACGATGTCGCGCATCCGGCCGGTGCGACCCGCGTTGAGCGCGGCGAGCAGTGAAGCCTCACCGGTCAGCTCCTCGTGGCCACCGGGGGAGGCGGTATCGATGTCGAGCACCTCGTCGTTGATCCCGGTCACCTTGCGCTGCCGGGTGCGCAGGTGCCGGCGTCGGCGTACGCCCTGCGGGTTGGCGGCGGTGGCGAGGTAGAACGGGCGGGCGGCGGGTGCCCGCCAGTCCATCAGCAGCGGGTCGTAGTCGCCACTGGTGTCGAAAATGCCGATCCTGCCGATGTAGTGGCGGGAGTCGTCGTCACCGTCGAGACGGCCGAAGCACAGCCCGTTCTCCACGGCGGAGAACTGTTCGACCTGATCGGCGTACATCGCTACTGAGCTGTCGCGCTGCGAGCGGTCCTGGAGGGTCCCGCCGGTGTTGCGCAGCTCGGCGGTGAGCCGGTCGGCGGCCTGCTCACGCAACCCGTCCAGCCGGTCGTAGAGCATCGAGACGTACTCCTGCTCGCGACCGATCTCGTCGTCGAGCGGCAATTCGCCGGAACCGCCGGAGTGCCTTGACAAGCCGTCTCCCTAAAGATTAGAATCCTTTGCAGGAACGGCTTTTAGCCGTTCTTTTTTGTGCCCTCGAACTGTTGAAGATAGCGCGTCCCGCCGGTTCTCACCAAGCCGGTCGGGCTGGCGCGCCGGTGATCGCGAGGTGGCGGCGGATGATCCTGCGGACCGGTCAACGGGTGGTCTTCATCGGCGACAGCATCACCGATTGTGGTCGACGCGACAACGCCGCGCCCTATGGAAGCGGCTATGTCAGCCTCGTGCGTGCCCTGGTCGACGCACGGCACCCCGAGCTGCGGCTGGAATGGGTCAACCGGGGTGTGAACGGCGACACCGTACGGGACCTGGCCGCCCGCTGGGATGACGACGCCATCGCCGAACGCCCCGACTGGCTCGCGGTGCTGATCGGCATCAACGACATCTGGCGGCGCTACACCGACCGGCCGGACCAGGCCGTCGCCATCGACGAGTACCAAGGCACCCTGCGCGACCTGCTGCGTCGGGCGGTTGCCGCCACCGGCTGCCGGTTGATCCTCGGCGACCCGTTCCTCATCGAGGCCGACCGCAACGACCCGCAGCGCGCCGACACCGACCGGTACGCGGCGGTGGTGGCCAGGCTGGCCGCCGAGTTCGACGCGGTGCACGTGGCCAACCAGGCGGCGTTCGACCGGGTGTTGGCGGTGAGCCCGGCGAAGCGCTGGGCCGACGACCGCGTACAC
This sequence comes from Micromonospora sp. NPDC002411, assembly GCF_053592955.1. Lineage (NCBI taxonomy): Bacteria > Bacillati > Actinomycetota > Actinomycetes > Micromonosporales > Micromonosporaceae > Micromonospora > Micromonospora sp. NPDC002411. The sequence goes on from NZ_JBSFBM010000008.1 coordinate 46,808, forward strand.
CCTCACCTGCCCGGCCACGCGGTCCTCGCCGACGCCTACCTCGACGCCCTCGGCGCGACCACCGCCTCCTGACCCGGGCAGCGGAACGCCGGGCCGACCGTCAGGTCGACCCGGCGTTGACACCGCAGGATCAGCTGCGGGCGGCCTCGTACAGCCGCTCCGGAGTGACAGCGCCGGCGAGCACCCGGCCGTCGTCGGTGAGCAGCACGCTGAACAGCTTGCTGGTGAGGAGCCGGCCGCTGCCCCAGTCCCCGTTGACGGCTGTCAGCCCGCCGAGGAACTTCGAGACGTCCACGTCCGGCACCGAGCCAGCGGCCGGCGCCGCCGGCTTCGCCGGGGCCTTCCCATCCGCGAGTGACCCGTCGAGGCGGGCGACCAGCACTGTCGTCCAGCCGGAGCCCACCGCGCGGACCTTCGGGTCGCCCGCCGGGTCGGCGTGACCGGGCTTGCCGGCCGTCGGCGGTACGGCGTGACCCGGCTTGCCGGCGGTCGGCGCCTCGGCCTTCTCCTCGGTGACCGTCACGCCGGGCGGCGGGTTGAAGGTGAACTGGTCGGCGTCCGGGCGACGGTAGTCGACCTCGGTGAAGGCCACCTCGAACGCCGGCCGGTCACTGCCCTTCGCGAGCACCTCGAAGCGCAGCGGCACGTGCCGCTTGGCGTCGATGGCGATCCGCAACTGGTGCACCAGTGATGCCCGGTCCCGCGGTTGGAGCACCAACTCGTACGCGTTTTGGCCGGCGACGGTGGCCGACCGGCCGACGCTGACCTCGGTGCTCGGGTCGACCGCTCCCAACGCCAGGTCGGCGGCCTGCTGCGGGGTTGCCGGGAGGTTGGCTGCCGCCTCGGGAGCCGGTTTCCCGGCCCCGACGTCCCCGCCCAGGGTGCGGTGGGTGGCGGTGTTGGTGCGGCTCTGCCAGGTCCACAGGTCCCGGCCGTTGCGGATCACGTCCTGTTCGCCCAGGGTGTCCAGCAGTGCGACCCGCTGCTGATCTGGGCCGGAGTACCAGACCCTGAGGGTGTGCGTGCCGGTCAGCATGGTGGTCAGCTCGTTGCCGGGGACCAGACCGACGAGGGGCGGCAGGCCGAGGTCGGCGCGCTGCACGACGGTCCCGGACAATCCCTCCAGCCGGGAGGTCTGCAGGTCGACCAGGAGTTGGGCCGCGGTGCGTGGTGGCAGGCTCGGCTCGGCTTCGGCGGCGAACGTACCGACCGCCGCGCCACCGCCGATGACGGCGACGGCTGCGGTGGCCGGGACCAGCCAACGAAGGACGGGACGGCTCCTCAGGACGGACATGGTGACACCTCCTGCGTACATCCTGCCCTCTTGGTCCTGTGAGCGTGCTGAGGAAGCCGGACCGTCACGATTGACCCGGGTGGCACTCTTGGGTGGTGCGCTTGCTGGTGGTGGAGGACGAGGCCCGGTTGGCGGCCGCCCTGCAACGTGGCCTGCAGGCCGAGGGGTTCGCGGTGGACGTGGCGGGGACCGGCCCGGCCGGCCTGGACGCGGCCCGGCACGGCGGCTACGACGCGATGATCCTCGACGTGATGTTGCCCGGCCTTTCCGGCTACGAGCTGGTCCGACGGCTGCGGGCGGAGCAGCACTGGTTGCCGGTGCTGATGCTCTCCGCCAAGGACGGCGAGTACGACCAGGCCGATGGCCTCGACTGCGGCGCCGACGACTACCTGACCAAACCCTTCTCGTACGTGGTGCTGCTGGCCCGGCTGCGGGCGCTGCTGCGTCGGGGCGCGCCGGAACGTCCGACGGTGCTGGCCGTCGGTGACCTGCGACTGGACCCGGCCCGTCGACAGGTGACCCGGGCTGACGCCGAGGTGGCCCTGACCGGGCGGGAGTTCGCGCTGCTGGACTACCTGATGCGCCGACCCGGCCAGGTCGTGTCCAAGACCGAGTTGCTGGACCACGTCTGGGACGCGAGCGTGGAGACCGCGCCGAACGCCGTCGAGGTGTACATCGGCTACCTGCGCCGCAAGCTCGGCCGCGATCGGCTGGAGACGATCCGGGGTGCCGGCTACCGGCTGGCGACGTGACCGCGGACGGCCCGGCGGGTGGCCGCCGGGCGGGGAACCGCTGGATGCCGGTGCTCGGTCTGCGGGGCCGTCTCATGGCGCTCGGAGTGCTCGGCCTCACGGTCGGGCTCGCCCTGGGCGGGGTGGTGCTGCTCGGCGCGCTCGGCTTCGTGCTCCAGCGAACTGTCGACACCGAGGCGTTCCGGACCGCCGACGCAGTCGCTCTGCTCGCCGCCGAGGACGCGCTACCCGACCCGCTGCCGGTGGCCGGCGGTCAGGTGCGGGTCCAGGTCGTCGACGCGCAGGGGCGGATCAGGGCCGCCTCGATCGACGCCGACCGGCTGGTGCCGATGGTGCGCCCGGAACGGCTGGACCACGACCGTCGGCAGCGACTGGAGGTGCCGGCGGAGCGGGTCGGGCTGGCCGGTCCGGTCCGGGTGGTCGCCGTACCCGTCGGCACCGCGGCGGACCCGCTCACCGTGCTGGTAGCCCGCTCGATGGCCGACGTGCGGCACAGCACCCACGTGGTCCGGACCATCCTGCTGGTGGCGTTCCCGCTGCTGGTGGCGGTGCTGGCCGCGGTGGCCTGGCGGGTGGTCGGCGCGACTCTGCGGCCGGTCGAGGCGCTGCGCCGAGGCGCGGAGGAGATCACCGGACGGGCCGGCGCCGGCCGGTTGCCGGTGCCCGCCTCCGCCGACGAGATCCACCGGTTGGCGGTCACCCTCAACGGCATGCTGGACCGGCTGGAATCCGCCCGGATCCGTCAGCGGGCGTTCGTCTCCGACGCCGCACACGAGCTGCGCAGTCCGTTGACCAACATCCGGACCGAGTTGGAGGTGGCCGAGCGCCTCGCCGACCGGACGGACTGGACGGCGGTGACCGCCAACCTGCTCGCCGACACCGACCGGTTGAGTCGGCTGGTCGACGACCTCCTGCTGCTGGCCCGCCTGGACGAAGCGCCTCCGAGCCGAGGGGTCGGCCCGGTGGAGCTGGGAGCGCTGCTGGCCGAGGTCGCCGCTCGCTACCCGTCGCCACCGGTCCGGGTGGAGTCGCCGCCCGGCCCGCTGTGGACGACCGGCAACGCCGACGAGCTGCGTCGTGTGCTGGCCAACCTGGTCGACAACGCGGTCCGGCACGCGGACAGCGCTGTCGTGCTCGCGACCGAGGCGACCTCGACGGCGGGGCCCGTGGTCGGGCCGGGCGTCGGGGCGTACCACCTGGTGACGGTGACCGACGACGGGCCGGGGATCCCGGTCGCGGACCGGGAACGGGTCTTCGATCGGTTCACCCGCCTGGACGACGGACGGGCCCGCGACGACGGGGGCGCCGGCCTGGGGCTGGCCATCGTCCGGGAGTTGGTGCGACGTGCGGGCGGCAGCATCGCCCTGACCGACGGGCCCGAGCAGCGCGGCCTGCGGGTGCGCCTGCTGCTGCCGGCGGTAGCCACCGAGGACAGCCGTGGGCCAAATCGGACGGGCCGCGACGACATTGACAGTCCGTGACGGCAGCGGACCCCCCATCCACCCGCCGACGACCCTTTGCTGTGCACCCACGGATGCGACAGCTACTTAGTGTGATGCTCGCCGCGCGTCTGCCGCAACACCCGTCGCGACGTTTCACCTGATCAGGCCTGGTGGTGCGTATTGGTAAGCACAGCAAAGGCGGGTTGAGGCGTGCGATGGGGTGCGCTGGATGCTACTGGGTGTGACCGCGTGTTCGTCGGCAGGCGCGCCACGCTGCGTGAGGGCGGCAGGGTGTGGTCGCAGGGCGCAGCTGGCAGGGCGTCGCTGGCAGGGCCGGCTGGTGCCCAGCTCCAACCGGTCGGTGCTCCAGACGGTCGGCTCGGTCAGCTCCATCTCGCTCCTCCAAACGATCTGCGGGGCGGCGGTCGGGCAGGCC
>NZ_JBSFBM010000009.1:0-48531 GCF_053592955.1 Micromonospora sp. NPDC002411
TGGGCTCTCCGCCTGCATCCCACTCCTCCGCTCAACCGCCGAGCGGATCCTACAGAGCCGACGCCATCCCAGCGGCCCGCCGGTCGGCCGTGCGACAGCTCAGGAGAACAGGGGGTTGCGCCAACCCTTGCCGACTGAAAGTTTTGATGCATAGAGTCGCGGAGTGAATGAAGGAGCGACGGCCGTATCAGTGGATCAGGTGCTGGACCTGTTCGACGGGGTACGGCTGACGCCCACCCAGCGCCGCATCGCGCACTGCCTCGTGCAGCACGCACCCGCCGTGGCGTACCTGTCCGCCGCCGAGGTCGCCGACCTCGCCGGGGTGAGTCAGCCGTCGGTCACCCGGTTCGCCGTCGCGCTCGGGCACGACGGTTATCCGGCCCTCCGCCGCCGGCTGCGCGACCTCACCGCCGGCACGCCGGGTGGGTCGGCGGACGCCGGCAACGAACTCCAGCAGGCGGTACGCGCGGAGATGGGCAACCTGGACCGGCTGGCCGGTCAGCTCGCCGACCGGGACCGGATCGCCGAGACCGGGCGGCTGCTCGCCGAGAGCCGCCCGCTGCCGGTGCTCGGTCTGCGCGCCGCCGCGCCGCTGGCCGCGTACTTCGCCTATTTCGCCGCCAAGGTGCACCCGGACGTACGGGTGCTCGACGACGGCGGCAGTCTGCTCACCGATCGGCTGGAGCAGGCGGCCGAGGCCGGAGCATCCGCCCTGCTCGCCTTCGTCCTGCCCCGCTATCCCCGGGAGACCCTGGACGCGCTACGCGACGCGCGCGCCGCCGGGCTGACAGTGGTGGCGATCACCGACTCACCGGTCAGCCCGGCCACCGAGCACGCCCACGTGGTGCTGCCCGCCGCGGTCGGCGCGCAGCTCGTGTTCGACCTGCACACCGCACCGATGACCCTGGCCATGGTGCTGTTGCAGGCGATCTGCGACGCCGCGCCGGCCGACACCCAGCGCCGACTGGAGGCGTTCGAAGCCTCCGCGGCCCGCCGACAGTTGTTCCTCGGATGACCGGAGGAGAGCCAGAGATGACCAAGCCCATCCGTGCCGCACGGGGCAGCCAGCTCACCACCCGCGGGTGGCAGCAGGAGGCCGCCCTGCGGATGTTGATGAACAACCTCGATCCGGAGGTGGCGGAACGCCCCGACGACCTGGTGGTCTACGGCGGCACCGGGAAGGCGGCACGGGACTGGCCGTCGTACCACGCGTTGGTCCGCACGCTCACCGACCTGCGCGAGGACGAGACGATGCTGGTGCAGTCGGGCCGACCGGTCGGGGTGATGCGCACCCACGAGTGGGCGCCCCGGGTGCTGCTGGCCAACTCCAACCTGGTCGGCGACTGGGCGACCTGGCCGGAGTTCCGCCGCCTCGAACAGCTCGGCCTCACCATGTACGGGCAGATGACCGCCGGTTCGTGGATCTACATCGGCACGCAGGGCATCCTCCAGGGCACCTACGAGACGTTCGCCGCGGTGGCCGCCAAGAGGTTCGGCGGCACCCTCGCCGGCACGCTGACGTTGACCGCCGGCTGCGGCGGCATGGGCGGCGCGCAGCCCCTCGCGGTCACCATGAACGACGGCGTCTGCCTGATCGTCGACGTGGACCGCACCCGGCTCGACCGTCGGGTGCACGACCGCTACCTGGACGAGGTCGCCGACTCGGTGGACGACGCGGTCGACCGGGTCCTGGCAGCGAAGCGGGACCGCCGGGCCCTGAGCGTCGGCGTGGTCGGTAACGCCGCCGAGGTCTTCCCGGAGCTGCTCGGTCGGGGCGTCGAGATCGACATCGTGACCGACCAGACCAGCGCGCACGACCCGTTGGCGTACCTGCCGGTGGGGGTCGAGCTGACCGACGCCAGGGACTACGCCGCGGCGAAGCCGGCCGAGTTCACCGATCGGGCCCGGGCGTCGATGGCGAAGCACGTCGAGGCGATGGTCGGCTTCCTCGACGCCGGCGCCGAGGTGTTCGACTACGGCAACTCGATCCGGGGCGAGGCGCAGCTGGGCGGCTACCAGCGGGCCTTCGACTTCCCCGGCTTCGTGCCGGCGTACATCCGGCCGTTGTTCTGTGAGGGCAGGGGCCCGTTCCGGTGGGCGGCGCTCTCCGGCGACCCGGCCGACATCGCGGCCACCGACCGGGCGATCCTGGAGCTGTTCCCGGAGAACGAGTCGCTGGCCCGTTGGATCAAGCTGGCCGGTGAGCGGGTCGCCTTCCAGGGCCTGCCGGCCCGGATCTGCTGGCTGGGTCAGGGCGAGCGGGACAAGGCGGGTGTGCGGTTCAACGACATGGTCGCCTCCGGTGAACTCTCCGCGCCGGTGGTGATCGGCCGGGACCACCTGGACACCGGCAGCGTCGCCAGCCCGTACCGGGAGACCGAGGGGATGGCCGACGGCTCCGACGCCATCGCCGACTGGCCGCTGCTCAACGCCCTGGTCAACACGGCCAGCGGCGCGTCCTGGGTGTCCATCCACCACGGCGGTGGCGTCGGCATCGGCCGGTCGATCCACGCCGGGCAGGTCTGCGTGGCCGACGGCACCGCCCTGGCCGGTCAGAAGATCGAACGGGTGCTCACCAACGACCCGGCCATGGGCGTGATCCGGCACGTCGACGCCGGCTATGACAGCGCCCGCGAGGTCGCCGACCGCACCGGAGTCCGCATCCCGATGACCGAGGGCGCCGACTCGTGACCGGCGACCTCTCCGCCCGGTTCCGGGCTCTGTGGGACGAGATCGCGCCGATCGGGCGGGACGCCGACAGTGGCGGCTACCTGCGGTACGCGCTGACAGCGCCGGAGCTGGAGCTGCGGACCTGGTTCCGGGCCCAGGCCGAGCGTCGCGCCATGCCGGTCACCGAGGACGGCAACGGCAACCTCTTCGCCCACTGGGGCGACCCGGAGGGCGAGGACGCCGTGCTGACCGGCAGCCACTTCGACTCGGTGCCGCACGGCGGGGCGTACGACGGGCCACTCGGCATCGTCAGCGCCTTCCTCGCCGTGGACGAGCTACGCGCCGCCGGGGTCACCCCCTACCGACCGCTGGTGCTGGGCGCGTTCGTCGAGGAGGAGGGGGCGCGCTTCGGCGTACCCTGCCTGGGGTCGCGGCTGCTCACCGGCGCGCTGCCGGCCGACCGCGCGGCCGGCCTGCGCGACGCGGCCGGGGTGAGCTTCGCCGAGGCGCTCGGCGACCGGCCGGCGGGCGCCCGCCCGGAGGTGCTGGGCCGGTTCGGCGCCTTCGTCGAGTTGCACGTCGAGCAGGGCCGCGCGCTCGTCGACACCGACGCCCCGGTCGCGGTGGCCAGCGCGATCTGGCCGCACGGCCGGTGGCGCTTCGACGTGGTCGGGGAGGGCAACCACGCGGGTACCACCCTGATGGCCGATCGCCGCGACCCGATGCTGACCTACGCGTTCACTGTGCTGGCGGCCAACAAGGAGGCCCGGCTGCGCGGTGCGCACGCCACAGTGGGTCGCGTCGCCGTCGAACCCAACGCCACCAACGCCATCCCGTCGAAGGTGACCGGTTGGCTGGACGCCCGGGCCGCCGACCAGGAGACGCTCGCCGGCCTCGTCGACGCGGTACGCGGCAAGCTCGCCGAACGGGCCCGCCGCGACGGTACGGCGGTGACTGTCACCGAGGAGTCGGCCACCGCGCTGGTCGCCTTCGACGGCGGGCTGGCCAAGCGCCTCGCCACGCTGCTGGACGCGCCGGTGCTGCCCACCGGCGCGGGGCACGACGCCGGGGTGCTCGCCGGGCACCTGCCCACCGCGATGCTCTTCGTGCGCAACCCGACCGGGGTGTCGCACTCCCCCGCCGAGACCGCGACCGACGACGACTGCGCCGCCGGGGTACGGGCGCTGGCCCGGGTACTGGAGGAGCTGACATGCCGGTGAACAGGGTGACGGACCCGTCGCTGGGTGGCCCGATGCAGCCGCGTTCCTGGGTGCGGCGGCTCCGCTGCAGCGGGGGTCGACACCTGGTGTTGACGTCCTTTGGAGCTGATGTCGCAAACGAATCACACCGAAGGCCGACGCCGGCACCGACACCAACACGAGCACCGGCCTCGACGCTGATGTCACAGACGATTCAGCTCCAAAGGAGGCGAGTGGCATGACCACCACCCGCTGGCTCGCCGAGTACGCGTGGCTGCCCGAGCACGCCGAGCCCACCCCCGATGTGCTGATCGAGGTCGACGACGGTCGGATCACCACGGTCACGCCACTCGTCGGGGCCGGAGGCCCGGAGGCCGGCGTCGAGGTGCTGCGGGGCGCCGCCCGGTTGCCCGGCCTGACCCTGCCCGGCCTGTCCAACGTGCACTCGCACGCCTTCCACAGGGCGCTGCGCGGGCGCACCCACGGCGGTCGGGGTGACTTCTGGACCTGGCGGGACCAGATGTACGGCGTCGCGGACCGCCTGGACCCGGACACGTACCTGGCCCTGGCCCGCGCGGTGTACGCGGAGATGGCGCTCGCCGGGGTCACCTGCGTGGGCGAGTTCCACTACCTGCACCACCGACCCGACGGCGGCGCGTACGACGACCCGAACGAGATGGGCGCTGCGCTGGTCGAGGCGGCCGCGCACGCCGGGATCCGGCTCACACTGCTGGACACCTGCTACCTGACCTCGACAGTGGATGGTCAGGCTCTCGCCGGCCCGCAGCGGCGCTTCGGCGACGGGGACGCCTCCCGCTGGGCGCAGCGGGCGGGGGCGTTCCAGCCGACGGACGCCCACGTCCGGGTCGGCGCTGCCGTGCACTCGGTGCGGGCGGTCCCGGCCGACCAGCTCTCCACGGTCGCCGAATGGGCCGGGGAGCGGCAGGCACCGCTGCACGTGCACCTCTCCGAACAGCCCGCCGAGAACGACGAGTGCCGTGCCGTGCACGGGCGCTCTCCCACGGCGCTGCTCGCCGAGTACGGCGTGCTCGGGCCGAACACCACAGCCGTGCACACCACCCACCCGACCAGCGCCGACCTGACCCTGCTCGCCGACAGTCGGACCGGGGTGTGCCTCTGCCCGACCACCGAGCGGGACCTCGCCGACGGCATCGGCCCGGCCCGGCTGATGGCCGAAGCGGGCATCCGGCTGAGCCTCGGCAGCGACAGTCACGCCGTGATCGACCTGTTCGAGGAGGCCCGGGCGGTGGAGTTGGACGAGCGGCTGCGTACCCGTCGACGCGGCCACTTCACACCGGCGGACCTGTTGACGGCGGCCAGCTCCGCCGGGCACGCCGCGCTGGGCTGGGCCGACGCCGGGAGGATCGCCGTCGGCGCGCGCGCCGACCTGGTCACGGTACGGCTGGACAGCGCCCGTACCGCCGGGGTGCCGCCGGTGGGCGCGTTCTTCGCCGCCAGCGCCGCCGACGTCGAGCAGGTCGTGGTGGACGGTCGTCTGGTGGTGGCCGAGGGCCGGCACCTGAGCGTCGACGTGCCGGCCGAGTTGGCGGCGGCCATCGAGGCGGTGACGCCCTCGTGAGCAGTCTGCTGGTCGACAACATCGGTGAGCTGGTCACCAACGGTGCCGGCGAGGGCCCGCTGGGCATCCGCCGCAACGCTGCCGTGCTGGTCGAAGAGGGCCGGGTGGTCTGGGTCGGGCCGTCCGCGTACGCGCCGGCCGCCGACCGGCGCCTCGACGCCGGTGGGGCTGCGGTGCTGCCCGGCTTCGTGGACAGCCACGCCCACCTGGTCTTCGCCGGGGACCGCGCCGCCGAGTTCGCCGCCCGGATGGCCGGTCAGCCCTACACCGGCGGCGGCATCCGGACCACTGTCGGCGCCACCCGCGCCGCCACCGACAACGAGCTCCGGGCCACGGTGCGCCGGCTGCGCGGGGAGGCGCTGCGCCAGGGCACCACGACCATGGAGATCAAGAGTGGGTACGGGCTGACCGTCGCCGACGAGGCCCGCTCGCTGCGGATCGCCGCCGAGAGCAGCACCGAGACCACCTTCCTCGGCGCGCACGTGGTGCCCGCCGAGTACGCCGACCGCCCCGACGACTACGTGAGCCTGGTCTGCGGCCCGATGCTCGCCGCCGCCACGCCGTACGCGAAGTGGGTCGACGTGTTCTGCGAGCGGGGCGCCTTCGACGTCGACCACGCCCGGGCCATCCTGGCCTGCGGTCAGGCCGCCGGGCTGGGCGTCCGTATCCACGCCAACCAGCTCGGCCCCGGAGCGGGGGTGCGGCTCGGCGTGGAGCTGGACGCGGCCAGCGTCGACCACTGCACCCACCTCAGCGACGCCGACGTGGACGCGCTGGCCGGCACGGCCCACGGCGACGGGTCGGGCACCCGGACGGTGGCGACGCTGCTGCCGGGAGCGGAGTTCTCCACCCGATCGCCGTACCCGGATGCCCGCCGGCTGCTCGACGCCGGCGTGACAGTGGCGCTCGCCACCGACTGCAACCCCGGCTCGTCGTACACCTCCTCGATGCCGTTCTGTGTGGCGCTGGCGGTCCGCGAGATGCGGATGACCCCGGCGGAGGCGGTCTGGGCCGCTACCGCCGGGGGCGCGCGGGCGCTGCGCCGCGACGACATCGGCGTCCTGACCCCAGGCGCGCGGGCCGACCTCGTCGTCCTGGACGCGCCGTCGTACCTCCACCTGGCCTACCGGCCCGGTGTCCCCTTGATCCGCCAGGTAATGCGCAACGGAGTAACGCCATGACGACCGTGACCATCCAGCCCACCGGAATCTCCGCCGACGACGTTCTCGCGGTGGCCCGCGGCACCGCCACGGTCGTCCTCGACCCGGCCACCATCGACGCGATGGCGACCAGTCGGGCCATCGTGGACGGCATCGAGTCGTCCGGCCGTCCCGTCTACGGGGTGTCCACCGGGTTCGGGGCGCTGGCGAACACCTTCATCGCCCCGGAGCGGCGGGCCGAGCTGCAACACGCGCTGATCCGTTCGCACGCCGCCGGGGTGGGCGCCCCGATGCCGCGCGAGGTGGTCCGGGCCATGATGCTGCTGCGGGTCCGGTCCCTCGCCCTGGGCCGCTCCGGAGTCCGGCCGCTGGTCGCCGAGGCCCTGGTCGACCTGCTCAACAACGACATCACCCCGTGGGTGCCGGAGCACGGCTCGCTGGGCGCCTCCGGTGACCTGGCGCCGCTGGCGCACTGCGCGCTGGCGCTGCTCGGTGAGGGCTGGGTCCTCGGGCCGGCCGGCGAGCGGCAGGACGCGGCCGACGCGCTGACCGCCGCCGGGCTCAAGCCGATCGAGTTGGCCGCCAAGGAAGGGCTGGCGCTGATCAACGGCACCGACGGCATGCTCGGCATGCTGCTGCTGGCGATCGACGACGCGGCGCACCTGTTCGCCATGGCCGACGTGACGGCCGCGCTGGCCATCGAGGCGATGCTCGGCTCCGAGCGGCCGTTCCTGCCCGAGCTGCACGCGATCCGGCCGCACCCCGGTCAGGCCGCGTCGGCGGCGAACATCCACCGGCTGTTGCAGGACTCCCGGGTGATGGACTCGCACCGCGACGATCTGGCGCACGCCGTGCAGGACGCGTACTCGATGCGCTGCGCCCCGCAGGTGGCCGGCGCGGCCCGCGACACCCTGGACTTCGTCCGTACCGTCGCGGCGCGGGAGCTGGTGTCGGTGGTGGACAACCCGGTGGTGCTGCCGGACGGGCGGGTCGAGTCGACGGGTAACTTCCACGGCGCACCGCTCGGCTTCGCCGCGGACTTCCTCGCCATCGCCGCCGCCGAGGTGGGCGCGATCGCCGAGCGGCGGGTGGACCGGCTGCTCGACGTCACCCGCTCCCGGGAACTGCCGGCGTTCCTCTCCCCCGACGCCGGGGTCAACTCCGGGCTGATGATCGCCCAGTACACGGCGGCGGGCATCGTCGCCGAGAACCGTCGCCTGGCCGCCCCCGCCTCGGTGGACTCCCTGCCCACCAGCGGCATGCAGGAGGACCACGTGTCGATGGGCTGGGCGGCGGCGAAGAAGCTGCGCACCGTGCTGGACAACCTCACCAGCCTGCTCGCGGTGGAGCTGCTGGCCGGCGTACGCGGTCTGCAACTGCGCGCGCCGCTGGAACCGTCACCGGCCGGACGTGCCGCCGTCACCGCGCTCGGTCCGGCGGCCGGCGAGCCCGGCCCGGACGTGTTCCTCGCCCCCGTGATGGAGGCGGCCCGCGCGGTCGTCGCCGGGGGTGAGTTGCGCGCCGCCATCGAACGGGAGATCGGCCCGCTGGGCTGACCTCCGCCGGGTCGCTGTCGTCCGCCGCGGGTCAGGTGGCGGGCGGCAGCACCTCGCGCCCGTCAGGCGGCGGGCGGCAGCACCTTTGCCACCAGCTTCGCCAGCTCGCGCAGCGCCTTGCCGCGGTGGCTGATCGCGTCCTTCTCGGCCGGGGTCAGCTCGGCGTTGGTCCGGTCCTGCCCGTCGCCCAGGAAGATCGGGTCGTAGCCGAACCCGCCGTCGCCGCGCGGGGCGCGCAGCACCTGCCCGGACTGCCGGCCGTCGACCAGGTGCTCCTTGCCGCCGGGCAGCACCAGCGCCACAGTGCAGACGAACGAGGCCGCCCGCTGCTCGTCCGGCACGTCGGCGATCTGGTCCAGCACCAACTGGAGGTTGGCCTGGTCGTCGCCGTGCTGACCGGACCAGCGGGCGCTGAACACCCCCGGCATCCCGTTGAGCGCGTCCACAGCGAGCCCGGAGTCGTCGGCGATGGTCGGCAGACCCGTCTGCCGGCACCCCTCCCGCGCCTTGATCAGCGCGTTCTCCCCGAAGGTCAGGCCGGTCTCCGGCAGCTCCGCGTACTGCTCGACGTCGTCCAGGCCGAGCAGGGCGATCCGGTGCGCGCCGAGCGCGCCGTCCAGGATCCGCTGAAGCTCCACCAGCTTCTTACGGTTGCGGGTGGCGAGCAGGACCTTGTTCATGCTGAATCACCTTTGTTCGCGACTGCGGGGCTCGCAAGCTCACTCCTCGCGCTCACGGGGAGGAAAGTGCCTTCCGCTGGGCTTCGGCCAATTCGGTGCAACCCGCGACGGCCAGGTCGAGCAGACTGTCGAGCTGGTCCCGGGCGAACACGCCCGCCTCACCGGTGCCCTGCACCTCGACGAAGTCGCCCGCACCGGTGCACACCACGTTCATGTCGACCTCGGCGGCGACGTCCTCCTCGTAGCAGAGGTCCAGACGGGCCTCACCGGCGACGATCCCGACGCTGACCGCGGCCACCGACCGGTGCATCACCTTCTCCGGCTTGCCGGCCAACGCCTTGCGGGCGGCGAGCCAGCCCACGGCGTCGTGCAGGGCGACGTACGCGCCGGTGATCGCCGCGGTGCGGGTGCCACCGTCGGCCTGGAGCACGTCGCAGTCGAGCACGATCGAGTTCTCGCCGAGCGCCTTGAGGTCGATGCTGGCCCGCAGGCTACGGCCGATCAGCCGGGAGATCTCGTGGGTGCGACCACCGACGCGACCCTTGACGCTCTCCCGGTCGGAACGGGTGTTGGTGGCCCGGGGCAGCATCGCGTACTCGGCGGTCACCCAGCCGAGCCCGGAGCCCTTGCGCCAGCGGGGCACCCCCTCGGTGACGCTCGCCGTGCAGAGCACCCGGGTGCCGCCGAACTCGACGAGCACCGAGCCCTCCGGATGGGTGCTCCAGCCTCGGGTCAGAGTCACCGGTCGGAGTTGAGAGGGCCCTCGCCCGTCAGGTCGCGCCATGTCTGCACCCTATGCGGTGCGGGGATCCACCTCGCTCGGGGTGCCCACGAGCGCGTCCGCGTCGTGCACCCGGAGGAACCCGGCGACGGCGGCCGGCCATCCGAACTCCTCGGCCCGTGCGCGGGCGGCAGTTCGCCGCTGCTTCTCCGGCCGGTCCGCCAGGCGGGTCACCGCCGCTGCCATCGACTCCCCCGAGCCGTACGCGGCCAGGCCGGCGGCTCCGACCACCTCGGGCAGGGCGCTGGCCGCGTTGACGACGACCGGGGTGCCGCAGGCCAACGCCTCCAGCCCGGCGAGACCGAACGTCTCCACCGGGCCGGGGGCCAGCACGACGTCGGCGCTCGCCAGCAACGCGGCCACCGCGGCACGGTCCGGCAGGAAGCCGGTGAACGTGACCGGCAGCCCTTCCGCCCGACGGGCGAGCGCGCCGCGCAGCGGGCCGTCGCCGGCCATCACCAGCACCGCCGGTACGCCGGCCCGACGCAGCTCGGCGAGGGCCTGCACGGCCAACTCCGGCCGCTTCTCCGGGGACAGCCGCGCGCAGTGCACCAGCAGCAACTCGCTCGGGTCTGCGTACCGCTCGCGCAGCCGTGGGTCGGCCCGGTCCGGGGAGAAGGTGTCCAGGTCCACCCCGAGCGGCACCAGCTCGACGTTGCCGGCACCGATCCGGTCGAACTCCTCGGCCGCCCACCGGGTCGTGCAGACGATCCGGTCGTACGCCTGGCTGGTGGCCCGGTTGAGCCGGTCGGCGATCGGCCTGCGCACCGTGTGGGGCACCCCCCACTGGCCGAGCAACCCGGTCAGCGACTCGTGCGAGACCATCACCGACGGCACCCCGTGCGCGCGCGCCCACCTGCCCGTCCAGCGCAGCGACGACCGGTCGGAGACCTCCAACCGGTCCGGGGCGAGGTCGGCGAGGAGCCGGGCCAGCCGACGCCGGCCGGCGAGCAGCCGGTAACCGCCGCTGCCCGGCATCTCCGGGCCGGGCACTGTGATCACCCGCCCCCACGGGTACGACTCGTCGGCGGCACGCTTGCCCGGGATCACCAGCACCGGATCGTGTCCCGCCGCCCGGTAGCCCTCGCCGAGGTGTCGCAGTGCGGTACGCAGTCCGCCGGAGCGTGCGGTCACGAAGTTGGCGAGGCGCACGATCCGCAGACCGCCCGCAGCCCCGGTCACGAGGCGGCCGGCAGGCCGACGGTGGCGGCCACGGCGCGTACCGCGTGGTAGTGCCCGATCAGCTCGTCGCCGACGGCCGACCAGCTACGGCGACTGACCGCGACGCGGGCGGCCAGCCCGTGGGCCCGCCGCCGGTCGGCGTCGCCGGCCAGGTCGGCCACTGCAGCGGCGAGCGCGTCGCCGTCGTTCGGCGGCACCAGCGACCCGGTCACGCCCTGGTCGACCAGGTCGACCGGGCCGCCGCTGGCCGGGGCCACCACCGGCACCCCGGAGGCCAGCGCCTCCTGGATGGTCTGGCCGAAGGTCTCGTGCGGTCCGGTGTGCACGAACAGGTCCAGGCTGGCGTAGAGCCGGGCCAGGTCCTCGCCGTGCTGCACGCCCAGGAAGGTCACCCCGGGCAGCTCCCGGGTCAACTGCCGGCGGGCCGGGCCGTCACCGGCCACCACCACCCGCACACCGGGCAGCCGCGACGTCGCCGCCAGCAGCTCCACCCGCTTCTCCGGGGCGAGCCGGCCGACGTAGCCGATCAGCAGCTCGCCGTTGGGTGCCAGCCGCTCCCGGAGCGCCGCACACCGCTTGGCCGGGTCGAAACGCACGGCGTCCACGCCACGACGCCACAGCCAGATCCGCTGCACGCCGTTGGCGATCAGGTCGGCCGCGGCGCGGGTGGACGGGGCGAGGGTGCGCTGCGCCGAGTTGTGAATCTCCCGGATCCGCCGCCAGGCCGCCGCCTCGCCCCAGCTCACCCGGTACGCCCGCGCGTACGCGGCCACATCGGTCTGGTAGACCGCCACCATGGGCAGCCCGTGTCGGCTGGCCAAGGTGGCCGCCCGTGCGCCGAGGACGAACGGACTGGCCAGGTGGACCACGTCCGGCTCGGCCGACAGCAACGCCCCGGTCAGCCGGGTGGTGGTCGGCACACCCAACCGGAAACCCTGGTAGCGGGGCAGCGGCACGCTGGGGATGCGCACCACCGGATACGGCAGTCGGTCGATGTTCTGTCGGCTGGCGCCGGGCGGCGCGGGTGCGATGACGACCGGCTCGTGGCCACGGTCGAGCAGGTGCTCCGCCGTGCGCACCACTGAGTGCGCGACGCCGTTCACGTCCGGTGGGAACGACTCGGTCACGATGGCGATCCGCATGCCCACACCGTGCGGGTGCGACGGGTGCGGCAGACGACCGTCCGCTGACCGGCCGGCGAACAGTACGGCACAACACCGCTGCCCGGTCCACCCCAACCGGGACGGCGTGGGTCAGACGTCGTAACTGGCGCCGGGACGGACCACGTCGATGGGTCCGGTGTACGCGGAGGCCGCCGACTCCAACGTGTGGGCCTCGCTGCCCCAGGCCGCGACCAGGTGGGTGAGCAGCAACCGACCCACCACGGCCTTGGTCGCCGTCTCGCCGGCCTCCCGGCCGGTCAGGTGCAGGTCCGGTGGGTTGTCCACCCCGTCGAGGTAGCTGGCCTCGCAGAGGAAGACGTCGGCATTCTGGGCCAGCCGCAGCAGCGCGTCGCAGGGCGCGGTGTCCGACGAGTAACACAACGACCGGCCGTCGTGCTCCAGCCGCACCCCGTACGTCTCGACCGGGTGGTTGACCCGGTCGACGGTGACAGTGAACGGGCCGATCGGAAAAGTGCCGGGCTGGAGTGCGTAGAACTGGTACACGTCCTCGACGGTGCCGTCGTCGCCGTACGCGGCGCTGAGCCGGTCCGGTGCGCCGGACGGCGCGTACACGGGCAGCGCCGGGTAGGGGCCCTCCGGGGCGTACCGGCGGACCACCACGTAGGTCACGGCGTCGAGGATGTGGTCGCAGTGCAGATGGGTCAGCAGGATCGCGTCCGGAGCGTGCAGGCCCGCGTACCGCTGGAGGCTGGACAGCGACCCTGAACCGAAGTCGACCAGGAGCCGGAAACCATCGGCCTCGACGAGGTATGCCGAACAGGGCGCCTCGGGGCCGGGGAAGCTGCCGGCGCAGCCAAGGACCGTCAGTCGCATCGAGTGGTCTCGCTGTCACTGTCAGTAGCATTCATGTCGGCCGTCGCTCCAGCCATGATCTCTACCGACGCGTGCGTCACGCTGCGCAGCCTACGCCCGGGTGCCCGGCGGCAAGAATGATCCAACGGAACTTGTCACGAACGTGACACCTGCTCACGGTGCGGCGGGCAGCGCACGGGCCGCCGACGCACGTCGACGGCCCGTAACCAATAGCCCCACCCGGTCAGGCCCAGAGCTGCCCCTCCAGGGCGTCCTCGGCGTCGGCGAGCGTGCCGCCGTACGCGCCGGTGGACAGGTATTTCCAACCGCCGTCGCAGACCACGAAGGCCACGTCGGCCCGCCGGCCGTCGCGGACCGCCTCGTGCGCCACCGCGAGCGCGGCGTGCAGGATGGCACCGGTGGAGAAGCCGGCGAAGATGCCCTCCACCTCCACGAGCTGCCGGGTACGCAGCACCGCGTCCCGGGTGCCGACCGAGAACCGCCGGGAGAGCACCGAGGCGTCGTACAGCTCCGGCACGTACCCCTCGTCGATGTTGCGCAGGCCGTAGACCAGCTCGCCGTACCGAGGCTCGGCGGCCACGACCTGGATGCCGTCGACCTTCTCCCGCAGGTAGCGACCTGTGCCCATCAACGTGCCGGTGGTGCCCAGCCCCGCCACGAAGTGCGTGATCGTCGGCAGGTCGTGCAGCAGCTCCGGCCCGGTCGTCTCGTAGTGCGCCCGAGCGTTCGCCTCGTTGCCGTACTGGTAGAGCATCACCCAGTCGGGGTGCTCCGCCGCAATCTGCTTGGCCGTGGCGACGGCCTGGTTGGAACCGCCCGCCGCCGGCGAGAAGATGATCTCGGCCCCGTACATCCGGAGCAGCTGGACCCGCTCGGTGGAGACGTTCTCCGGCATCACGCAGACCAACCGGTAGCCGCGCAACTTGGCCACCATCGCCAACGAGATGCCGGTGTTGCCACTCGTCGGTTCGAGGATCGTGTCACCCGGCCGCAGCCGGCCGGCCTCCTCCGCCGCCCGCACCATGAACAGCGCCGCGCGGTCCTTGATGCTGCCGGTCGGGTTCCGGTCCTCCAACTTGGCCCAGAGCCGCACCGGCGGCGCCCCGTCGGGCACCGTCGGGGAGAGCCGGGGCAGGCCGACCAGCGGCGTGCCCCCGCAGGCGTCGAGCAGACTGTCGTACCGCGCCATGGCGGCCGACCTCAGCGAACCGCGACGGCGTCGCGGGCCACCGCGGCGACGGCACTCTGCGAGCTGACGCTGTGCGAGCTGATCGCCGCTGCCGCCGCGAAGCCGAACGCGCCGCCGGCCACGGCCGGCAGGATGGTGACGCTGTCGCCGTCGGAGAGCTTGGCGTCCAGCGCGCCGAGGAAGCGGACGTCCTCGTCGTTGACGTAGACGTTGACGAAGCGGTGCAACGTGCCCGCCTCGGTGATCAGCCGACCGCGCAGGCCGCCGTGCCGGGAGTCCAGGTCGTTGAGCAGATCGGCGAGGGTGTCGCCGGCGCCTTCGACGACCTTGGCGCCGCCGGTGTAGCTGCGCAGGATGGTGGGAATGCGAACCTCAATGGCCATGATGTCGAGCTCCTCGATCGGGTGTGCCTACGGTGACGGGACGAGACGGGTCGGACGCTGACGGATCAGCGGCCGGAACACTCGTAGTCGACCGTCGCCGGGCTCTGCCCGAACATGTAGGACTGGACGGCATGCGGGTCGACGCCGGCCTCCACGACCTGAACCGGCTCCTCGGTGATCACGCCGTCGACGATCCGGAACGACCGGATCTCCTCCGAGTCGGGCTCCCGGGTCGAGACGAGCAGGTAGTGCGCGCCCGGCTCGCCCGCGAAGGAGACATCCGTCCGCGACGGGTACGCCTCGGTGGCGGTGTGCGAGTGGTAGATGACGACGGGCTCCTCGTCCCGGTCGTCCATCTCCCGCCACACCCGCAGGTGCTCCATCGAGTCGAACTCGTAGAAGGTCATCGAGCGCGCGGCGTTGTCCATCGGGATGTGCCGGGTAGGGGTGTCGCTGCCGACGGGCCCGGCGACCACGCCGCACGCCTCGTCGGGGTGATCCCGGCGCGCGTGGGCGACGATCGCGTCGATGATCGACCGGTCGATGCTCAGCACGAGCACCAGCCTAACGCCTGATGAGCACGGGCCGAAGTGGTGCCGGTCACGCCTAGTCGATCAAGGCGTTGAGCAGCGACTCCTGCAGATATCCGAGGTACGCGTAGACCGAAAGCTGGAACACCCGGCTGGACGCCGGGTCCTCGGCGACCGCGTCGTCCAACTCCTCGCCCAGATCCGTGCCGTCCTTGATCTCCAGCCGGACACCCATCGCGAGCCGGGCGTCGTTGAGCGCCCGCAGCCACGCCTCGGCCGCCTCGGCGTCCAGCCGGACCTCGCCGCCCGCTTCGTCGGGAAGCGCGGCCAGGATCGCCCCCGCCTGGTCGATCTTCGCGGTCTTCAGGTCGCCCTCGGTGTAGCGGCGGAACTCGGCGGTGCCCGAAGCGTCCTGCGGGTAGACCGCCGGGAAGAGCCGACCGACGACCGGGTCGGTGTGGTCGAAGCCATCGGTGAGCAGGCCGACCACCTCGGAGGCGACCTTGCGCAACACCCGCGCCTCGTCCACGGCGAAGGTGGCGACGTAACAGCCGGCCTGGCGACGGAACATGCTCACGACTTGTCCACCGTCGCCCACAGCCCGTACGCGTGCAACTGCGACGCGTCGTGCTCCATCCGTTCCCGGGCACCGGTGGAGACCACGGCACGGCCCTTGTGGTGCACGTCAAGCATCAGCTGCTCGGCCCTCTCCCGGCTGTAGCCGAAAAGCTTCTGGAAGACCCAGGTCACGTACGTCATCAGATTCACCGGGTCGTCCCACACGATCGTCACCCACTGCCGGTCGGACGCCGGCACCTCGTCAGTGGCCGGCGTCTCGACCGGTGCAACCTGCGGAGCCGCCATGCCCCCCATCGTGCCACCGGTTTCCCGGAACCGAGGAACCGGAACGCCGGCCCGTCGTGGATCGCCCACCCCGGGCACCCCTGAGTCGCCCCGCCCGCCATCTGACGCGCGGTGCGAGACCAACCCGGACCGAGGTGCCACCGCGCGGTCAGGCGAGCAGGATGCCGTGGTCGACTGCATCGGAGAGCACCGCGCCCAGCGAGAGGCGGATCACCTCGAACCGCCGGGAGATCTCCCGGGACAGCCCCAGCTCGACCTCCCGCACCGCCCGCTGGGACCAGGCCCGCGCCGCACTGTGGTCGTCGTTGCCGGGCGTACGCCACTGCTGCCAGCACCCGCCGGAGAGCGCCACCGCCACCGGCGGGAGCACTTCGGCGCGGGCTGCCGCCGGGTAGCTGGCGAGGGCGTCGATCGCCTCCGGGCCGGTCAACGTCGCGACCCCGGCTGTGCTGGTGATCAGCAGCACCTTGTCCAGTTCGTGGCCAGGCTGGTCGTCGACCAGGCCGTACTGCACGGCGGTGGCGATCCGCCGTCGCACGCCTTCGGTGGGAGGCGCGGCGAGCACCCGGCCCACGACGTCGGTCATGATGCCGCGCACCGCCTGGTCGCACTGCGCCGTGGCCAACAACGACAACGCCGCCATCTCCCGGTCCAGTAGATCCGGTAGGCCCGCGCAGCCGACCCCGAACACGATCTCCTGGACCGCCCGCAGGTGGATGTTCGCCAACTCCAGAGCGAGGTGCTGGCGGATCCGCTGAGCGCACGAGCGGGTGTGGCGGTCGAGTCGTTCGGACCAGTCGCCGGGGTCGGCGGCCACCGGGATGCGGCCCTGCCCGCCCGGCAACACCGGCGGGTCGACACTGGCCCTTTGCAGCCCTTCCCGCGACGACCAACCCACCAGCGCGCGCCGCAGATCGGCGGCGGAGTCGGCGTCACCGACCGGGAACCACCGCGCGCCGGCCAGCGCGGGCACCGCGGCCAGCAGCGCCGCGCGGTGTGCCGCCACGGTCACCGAGGCCGAGTCGACCTCCGTCGCCGCACCCTCGGCCGGCGGGACGGACGCCCCCGCGCCCTCCGTAGTCGCCGCGCCGTCGGCCAGTGGTGCCCAACCCGCCCCACCGGGGGTCACCGCGAAGACGACCTCCACCGAGGTGGGGGCAACCTCGGTGAGCAGGTTCAGCTCCGCGGCGGTGAACGCCTGGTCGGCGGCGATCACGAAGAGCAGCGCGCCGGCCCGGCCCACCGCGTCGAGCAGCACCCGGGTGCCGGCCACGCCGAGCGTGGCGGTGTCCGGACTGTCGATCAGGGTGAAGTGGCGCAGCAGCGGCTCGGGCACACTCAGCTCGACACGCCGGGGCGGGCGGGCCAACGCGGGCCCGGCCGCGTTGCGGTCGGCGCCGTAGGAGTGCGGCTGGCGGTAACCGGGCACGAACGCGGCCCGGGTCGGCACCTTGGCGTTGCGCACCACCAGCCAACTGCCGGTCGGCACGGTCAGCATGACCGGGTCGAGCCCGAGCAGGGTGGCGAGCACGGCACGCCGGTCGGCGCCGGCCGGGCCGACGGCGACCACGCCGAGCGGCTCTTCAGGGGCAGGGCCGGTCACGCCGACCCGGGCGGGCAGCGGGCCGCAGGTGGGCAGGTCGGCTGGGCCGGCCATGTCGTCCGGCGAGTCGACCGAGGGGAGAGGGCCCTGCTTCATCAGGTGACCTCCCGTGGCAGGTGACCGGTTGCCCGGTCGCGTGGAAGATCCGGTGCGCACCCCGGATGTCCGAACAGTACGTGCGGGCCAGCGACCGGGCGGAACACATCGGATACTCATCGGTAATTGTGCGACTACTCAACTTCGTTCGGTGACGGTACGGGCGCAGACGGATTCCGGTCGATATGCTGCGCGGATGAGTCGGTGGGAGTTCGTCGGCCGGACAGATGAGCTGAACCGCCTGCTGGCGGCGGTGACCGGCGAGGCCGGCCGAGGGCTCTTCTTCAGCGGCAGCGCGGGCATCGGCAAGAGCCGACTGCTGCGCGAGGGCGTCAACGCGTTGCCCACCGACCGGTTCGCGATCTGGTCCATCGCGGCCAGCGCCACCACCGCCGCGTTGCCGTTCGGCGGTCTGGTGCAGGTCCTCCCCGCCGAGCAGCCTCAGGGCCTCTCCCCCGCCGGCATTCTGCGCTGGGCGCTCAACGTGCTGCAACAGCAGGCGGCGGGCCGACGCATCGTGCTCGCCATCGACGACGCCCACCTGCTCGACCCGCCCTCGGCGGCGCTGGTGCACCTGGTCGCCCGCGCGGAGAACGCCACAGTGCTCGGCACCCTGCGCGACGGCGAGCAGATCCCGCTGCCGATCCGCGCACTCTGGACCGACGACCTGGTCGAGCACGTCGAACTGAGCCCGATGCCGCAGGAGGAGACGGCGGGCCTGCTGGCGGCCATCCTGGGTGGCCCGGTGGACTCCGGCTCCGCCGACCGGCTCGGGGAACTGTCGGCCGGCAACCCGCTGCTGCTCCGCGAGTTGGTGCACGCCGCCAGCGGCAGCGCGGAGTTGAAGCGCACCTACGGGATCTGGAAGTGGACCGGGCGACTGGAGTTGGCGCCCAACCTCACGGATCTGATCGACACCCGGGTCGGCAAGCTCACCGACGGCGTCCGTGCGGTCGTCGAGCTGGTGGCCTTCGGCGAACCGCTCGGCCTGCACCTGCTCAAACAGGCCGCCGACCAGGCGGACGTGGAGACCGCCGAGGAACGCGGCCTGATCAGTGTGATCCAGCACGACCGGCGGACCGACGTCCGGTTGGCCCACCCGCTCTACGGCGAGGTGATGCGCCGCCGCTGCCCGGTCAGCCGCACCCGCCGCCTCCAGGCGAACCTCGCGGAACTGCTCGAACAGGTCGGCAAGCGCCGCCGCGACGACCTGCTGCGGGTGGCGGTCTGGCGACTCGACTCGGGCACCGCACAGGACCCGGCGCTGCTGGTCGATGCCGCGGTCCAGGCGTTCACCCGCTACGACGTGCCGTTGGCCACCCGCCTGGCACGCGCCGCGCTCAACGCCGACGGCGGCTCCGACGCGGCAGAGCTGCTGGCCACCATCCTGATGTTCGCCGACCGGCCCGAGGAGGCGATCGGGGTCCTCGACACGGTGACCCCCGAGCCCGGCGACGAGCGGCGACTCTGCCGCTGGCTGACCGTGCGCGGGATGGTCAGTTACTGGGGGTTGAGTCGACAGTCCACGGTGGAGGAGATCGCGAGCCGCGTCGAGCAACTCAGCGACTCCGCGGACCGGTCCCGGGTGCACGCGTTCGAGGCGATCATGCGCCTGCACGGGATGGACACGGCAACCGCCGTGCGGCTCAGCCAACGCGTACTGGACCGGCCGGCCGCCGGCGTCGCCGCCCGCGAGCTGGCGCGTTCCACCATCGCGTACGTGCAGGCCGCGCAGGGCCAACTCAACCGCAGCGGTACGGCTATCGCCCAGGTGCACTCCGCTGCCGCCAACTGGCGCACCGACATGCCGTACCTCCAGTTGGCACTGGAACTGGCCCGGGGCACCAGGCTCATGCTCACCGGCGACCTGGCCGGCATCGACGCGATCGTGGCCGACGAGTTCGCCGACCTCGCCGGTGCCGGTGACTTCCGACTCGGCACGGGCTACCTCGCCATCCTCCAGGCGTACGCGGCCCGGATGCGTGGGCAGAGCGACGCGGCGATGCGGACGGCCCTGGGCGCGTGCGCGGTGCTGGCCACCAGCCGGGTCTACGCCGGCCTGGCCCAGGCGGAGCGCGCCCAGGCAGCGGCGCTGCGCGGTGACGCCGCGCAGGCGACGGCGGCGATGGCCGAGGCGGACCGCACCCACGCGCCGGGCATGGCGGTGCTCTACCCGTGGCTGGAGCAGGCTCGGGGGGCCGCCATCGCCGCGTCGGGCGACCTGCCGGGCGCGGTCAAGCACCTCGGGGACCTGGTGGACCGGCTGCGCGCGGACGGTTTCGCCGGGCACGAGGTGCACGTCCTGCACGACCTGGTGCGACTGGACCAGGCGAGCATGCCGGTGGGTCCCACCTGCTCCGACGGTGGCCGCCGGACGGTCGCCCAGCGCCTCGCCGAGCTGTCCGAACGGGTCGACGGGGTACTTCCGCCGCTGCTGGCCCGACACGCCCGCGCCGCGGTGACCGACTCCGCCACCGACCTGCTCGCGGTCGCCGACGACTATGCCGCCCTGGAGTTGACCGTGTACGCGGCCGAGGCCACCTCCCAGGCCGTGCAGCGGTTGCGCCGGCAGCACTCGGCGGCGGCCAACGACGCCCGGGAGCGCCTGGCCGGGCTGCTCGGGCGTTGTGACTCGATCCGGACGCCGGCGCTGCACGCGGGCGCGCCGGTGCTCACCGAGCGGGAGTGGCAGGTGGCCCGTCTCGCCGCGCACGGCGCGCCCAGCCGGGCCATCGCCGAACGGCTGTACCTGTCGGCACGCACCGTGGAGAACCACCTCCAGCGGATCTACGCCAAGCTCGGCGTGACCGGCCGCGCCGAACTGTGGGCCGCGCTGCGCTCGATCCCGGGCCACGAAGGCGGCGACGCGGGCTGAACCTTAGGCTGGGGCGGTGAGCAACCACCGACCCGCGCTGCTGACCGACCACTACGAGCTGACCATGGTCAGCGCGGCACTGAGGGACGGCACCGCCGACCGCCGGTGTGTCTTCGAGGTGTTCAGCCGCCGACTGCCCAGTGGTCGCCGGTACGGCGTGGTCGCCGGTACCGGTCGGCTGGTCGATCTGATCCGTGACTTCCGGTTCGACCCCACCGAGGTCGATTTCCTCCGCCAGACCGGGGTGGTCGACGAGTCAGCCGCGGCGTGGCTCACCGACTACCGCTTCACCGGCGACATCGACGGGTACGCCGAGGGTGAACTGTTCTTCCCCGGCTCACCGATCCTCACCGTCTCCGGCGGATTCGCCGAGTGCGTGGTGCTGGAGACACTCGTGCTCTCCGTCCTCAACCACGACAGCGCTGTCGCCGCTGCGGCGGCCCGCATGGTGACCGCTGCGCGGGGCCGGACACTCATCGAGATGGGATCGCGTCGGGCGCACGAGGAGGCCGCGGTGGCCGCGGCGCGTGCCGCGTACCTGGCCGGGTTCCGGTTCACGTCCAACCTCGCCGCCGGTGCGCGCTACGGCATCCCGACGGCGGGCACGGCGGCGCACGCGTTCACCCTGCTGCACGACGACGAGCGGGCGGCGTTCGCCTCGCAGGTCGCCACGCTGGGCAGGGACACCACGCTGCTGGTCGACACGTACGACATCAGTCAGGGCATCCGCAACGCGATAGCGGTGGCCGGGCCGGACCTGCGGGCGGTACGGATCGACTCGGGCGACCTGGCGGTGATCGCCCAGCAGTCCCGCGAGCTGCTCGACTCGCTGGGCGCCACCGAAACGAAGATCATCGTTAGTGGTGACCTCGACGAGTACGCGATCGCCGCGCTGGCCGCCGAACCGGTGGACATGTACGGCGCCGGCACGGCGGTGGTCACCGGCTCCGGAGCGCCGACCGCCGGGCTGGTCTACAAGCTCGTCGAGGTCGAGGGGCGGCCGGTGGTGAAGCGCTCCGAGCACAAGGCCACCATCGGCGGCCGGAAGGTAGCGGTCCGCCGGCACAAGCCGACCGGCACCGCCACCGAGGAGATCATCGTCCCGCAGGGCGTGCCGGACCGGAAGCCGAACGACCGAATGCTCCAGCACTCGTACGTGGTCGGCGGCGAGCCGGTGTCGCTGCCCACCCTCGACCAGTCGCGGGAGCACCTGCGCGAATGCCTGATCTCCATCCCGTGGGAGGGGTTGAAGCTGTCGGCCGGCGACCCCGCCGTGCCGGTCACCGTCGTGCCCGCTGACTGAAACCTCCCACCGATTGATCTGGAAAGGGAACCCCGATGGCCAACGCGCTGATCATCGTGGACGTGCAGAACGACTTCTGCGAGGGCGGCTCGTTGGCCGTCCCGGGCGGCGCGGGGGTCGCCTCGGGCATCTCCCGGCTGCTCGCCAACGATCCGGACCGGTGGACACACATCGTCGCCACCAAGGACTACCACGTCGACCCGGGCGCTCACTTCGGCGATCCGCCGGACTTCGTGGAGTCCTGGCCCCGGCACTGCGTGGTCGGCACCAGCGGCTCGGAGTTCCACCCGGAACTCGACACCGCCCGGGTCGAGGCGATCTTCCACAAGGGCGAGCACGCGGCGGCGTACTCCGGGTTCGAGGGGCACGCCGCCGACGGCGAGTGCCTGGCCGACTGGCTGCGCCGGCACGACGTCGACCGGGTCGACGTGGTCGGCATTGCCACCGACCACTGCGTACGGGCGACCGCGCTGGACGCCGCACGGGAGGGGTTCGCCACCACCGTGCTGCTGGAGCTGACCGCCGCCGTCGCCCCGGCGACCACCGACGTGGCACTGCGCGCGATGGAGGGCGCCGGGGTGACTCTGCACGGGGATCCTGTGATCACTGCCGCATGAGGGCGTAAATGGTTGGCCATCGGGGCGCCCTCCGTCGAGGATGTCGCCGGAGGTACGGACCCACGTGAACATGAAGCCTTACCGGCAGGCGCTCGCACTGCCCGGCCTGCGGTCGCTGTTGGTGGTGGCTGTCCTCGCCCGCATCCCGCTCACCGCGACCGGGGTGACGCTGACCTTCCACGTGGTGTTCGACCTCGGTCGAGGTTACGGAGCCGCCGGCCTGGTGGGCACGGCCGTCACAGTGGGCGCGGCGATCGGCGGGCCGATCCTCGGCCGACTGGTGGACCGGCGGGGCCTACGCCCGGTGCTGGTGCTCACCGGCGTCGCCGAGGCCATCTTCTGGTCGATCGCGCCGTCGCTGTCGTACCCCCTGCTGTTGCCGCTTGCCTTCGTGGCCGGCTCGCTGGCCCTGCCGATCTTCTCCGTGGTCCGTCAGTCGATCGCCGCGCTGGTACCGGAGGACCAACGCCGTCCGGCGTACGCGCTGGACTCCATGTCGGTGGAGCTGTCGTTCATGATCGGCCCGGCGTTGGCCGTCGCCCTGGTCACCGCGATCTCCGCGCAGACCACCATGTACCTGGTCGGCGGAGGCATCGTCGCCGCCGGGATCGCCCTGTGGGTGGTCAACCCGCCGATCCGGGAGGCCACCGCTGAGCCGAGCGGCCCACCACAGCCGGTACGTCGCCGGGAGTGGCTGACTCCCCGACTGCTCGCCGTGCTGGCGCTCAGCGCCGCGGCGACCCTGGTGCTCGGCGGCACCGACGTGGCGGTGGTCGCGGTGCTGCGGGCCAGTGGCGAGGTGGGCTGGACCGGCGCGGTGTTGGCCATCTGGGCGGTCGCCTCTCTCGCCGGCGGGTTCGCCTACGGAGCTGTGCACCGCTCGTTCTCCCCGCTGGCGTTGACCGCCGCGCTGGCCCTGTGCACCATCCCGGTCGGGCTGGGTGGTGCGCACTGGTGGCTGCTCAGCCTGGCGCTGATCCCGGCCGGTGCGCTCTGCGCCCCGACCATCGCGGCCGGCTCCGACGCGGTGAGCCGCCTGGTCCCCGCCCAGGTACGCGGTGAGGCGATGGGACTGCACGGGTCGGCGGTCACCGTGGGCATCGCGATCGGCGCGCCGCTCGCCGGCGCGGTGATCGACGCCAGCTCGCCGCTCTGGGGTTTCGTGGTCACCGGAGCACTCGGCGCGTTGGTCACCCTGGTGGTGCTCCCGATCGAGCTGCGCCGCCGCCGCAAGGCCGCGACCGCCGGCTCGCCCGTCGAGGCCGACCTCACCCCCGCTGCCCACTGACAGGTCACCCGCACACCAACCCCCGGCGGTACGACATCGCCGACCGTCGTGTGGGGCGGGGCTGATCGCCCATCGTCGCACCGTTGCCGTTCGGTGGCCCTACCGTCGTTCGACGGGCGTGCACCCCGGGGACCGCGATGCCACAGCGGAATCAAGATGCCACAGCGGAATCACGCTCGTCAGGACATGGTCCCCGGCAGCCGCCAGGCTGGACGGCACCCGAGGTAGAACGAGAGCAGGCCGACCCCGCACACGGCGACGGGCGCCGCTCCCGGAGTGGTCCCGGGGGCGGCGCCCGTCGTACTGCCGAGTTTGAGCGTCAGTGCCTGTCGATGTCGCTGGCGGTGTCCTCGCGGTAGCTTGCGCCGCCGTCCGACTCGCTGGTGAGCGGCTTGGAGCCGCCCTCCGGCGGGCCGGCCAGGCTCTGGCCGCCGGCGGCCAACTCCGGGAACTTCGCGTCGAACGCCGGCCGCTCCGAGCGGATGCGGGGCATCTTGTCGAAGTTGCGCAGCGGCGGCGGGCTGCTGGTCGCCCACTCCAGCGAGTTGCCGTGACCCCAGGGGTCGTTCACCTCGACCACCGGGCCGGTCTTGTACGACTTCCAGCAGTTGTAGATGAACGGCAGCGTGGAGATACCGGTGATGAACGCGCCGATCGTGGAGATCATGTTCAGCGTGGTGAAGCCGTCACCGGGCAGGTAGTCGGCGTACCGACGGGGCATGCCCTCGTTGCCGAGCCAGTGCTGCACCAGGAAGGTGGTGTGGAAGCCGATCATGGTGAGCCAGAAGTGCACCTTGCCCAGCCGCTCGTCGAGCATCCGGCCGAACATCTTCGGGAACCAGAAGTAGATGCCGGCGAACACCGCGAACACGATCGTGCCGAAGAGCACGTAGTGGAAGTGCGCCACCACGAAGTACGAGTCCGACACGTGGAAGTCGATCGGCGGGCTGGCCAGCAGCACACCGGTCAGACCACCGAAGAGGAAGGTGACCAGGAAGCCGACCGCCCAGAGCATGGGCGTCTCGAAGCTGATCTGGCCCCGCCACATGGTGCCGATCCAGTTGAAGAACTTCATACCGGTCGGCACGGCGATCAGGTAGCTCAGGAAGCTGAAGAACGGCAGCAGCACCTGGCCGGTGGCGAACATGTGGTGCGCCCAGACGCTCATCGAGAGCGCGGCGATCGCCACGGTCGCGGCGACCAGACCCTTGTAACCGAAGATCGGCTTACGGGAGAAGACCGGGATGACCTCGCTGATGATGCCGAAGAACGGCAGCGCGACGATGTACACCTCGGGGTGCCCGAAGAACCAGAACAGGTGCTGCCAGAGCATCGGCCCGCCGGTTGCCGGGTCGTACACGTGGGCGCCGAGGATACGGTCCGCGGCCAGCGCGAACAGCGCGGCGGCCAGCAGCGGGAAGACCAGGATCACCAGGAGGCTGGTGACGAGGATGTTCCACGTGAAGATCGGCATCCGGAACATGGTCATGCCGGGCGCGCGCAGGGTCAGCACCGTGGTGATCATGTTCACCGCGCCGAGGATGGTGCCCAGACCGGAGATGGCCAGACCCATGATCCACATGTTGGCGCCGACGCCCGGCGAGTGCTCGACGCTGCTCAGCGGCGCGTACGCGAACCAGCCGAAGTCGGCGGCCCCGCCCGGGGTGATGAACCCGGCGGTCGCCATCGTGCCGCCGAACAGGTACAGCCAGTAGGCGAAGCTGTTCAGCCGGGGGAAGGAGACGTCAGGCGCGCCGATCTGGATCGGCACGATGTAGTTCGCGAAGGCGAACACGATCGGCGTCGCGAAGAACAGCAACATGATCGTGCCGTGCATCGTGAAGAGCTGGTTGTACTGCTCGGGCGAGAGGAACTGCAGCCCGGGTCGGGCCAGCTCAGCCCGCATGATCAGGGCCATCAGGCCACCGATCATGAAGAACACGAACGCGGTGATCATGTACATGATCCCGATTTGCTTCGCGTCCGTGGTTCGCAGCAGCCGCGCGAAGGCCGACCCCTTGACCGGCTCCCGGACCGGCCAGGGCCGGGTCACGACCGGCTTGGGTGCGACGGTGGTCACGAGTGGCCTCCGGTTCTCGGTTGTCCCGCTCGGCACACGCTGGTTATCGGCGGGCCGTCATCCGCAAGGAGGATAGTCCCCGGCAGGTCGCAGCGCCGCGTGGGGTGGCGTGACACGATCTACAACGGGTCTACAGCGGGCCGAGCAGCAACCGGTAGTGCTCCCCGAAGATCCGGCCGCCGCGTCCGCGCAGCAGGGGGTCGCGCAGCGCCGGCGGCACGTCCCTGGTCCGGTTGCGGTCTCGGGTCCGGTCCCGCACCCATCGGGTACGCGGACGGCGACGACTCTCGTACGCGACCAGGGCCGCGTCGACACTGTTGGCGGCGCGCAGCGACTCGGCCAGCACCACCGCATCCTCCAGTGCCATTGCCGCACCCTGGGAGAGCGTCGGCGCGGTGGCGTGCGCGGCGTCGCCGACCAGCAGCACCCGTCCCCGGTGCCAGCGGCCCAGCTCCACCTCGTCGGTGATCCCGACGTGCACCTCGTCGAGGGCAGCGAGCACCTCGGGCACCGGGCCCCGGTAGTCGGCGAAGAGTTCACGCAACCGTGCGAGGGGCTCGGCGGGCTCCTCGGTGCCGGCCTCGTCGGCGTACAGGTGCAGTCGCCCGGCGCCGATCGGCACCATCAGGAAGCCGGAGCGCTGGCCGAGCAGGGCGGTCCACTCGGTGACCGGTGGGCCGTCCCGCAGCACGGCCCGGTAGACCACCTGCCCGACCGGCCGGGGCGGCCCTCCGAGCGCGGCCAGCGCCCGCACCGAGGAGCGCGGTCCGTCGGCGCCGATGACCAGGTCGTACTCGGTGGTGGTGCCGTCGGTGAAGGTGACGCCGACCGCGCCGGGC
Organism: Micromonospora sp. NPDC002411; assembly: GCF_053592955.1. Lineage (NCBI taxonomy): Bacteria > Bacillati > Actinomycetota > Actinomycetes > Micromonosporales > Micromonosporaceae > Micromonospora > Micromonospora sp. NPDC002411. Next base: position 26,493 of record NZ_JBSFBM010000009.1, read on the forward strand.
AGCAGCTCCAGGGTGCGGACCTCGGCGCCGTGCCGGACGGCCCCGCCGGCGCCGCTGAGCAGCACCCGGTGCAGGTCGGCCCGGGGCAACGCACGACACTCGCCGACACCCGCCCAGAGGGTGTCGAGGTCCACCTCGCAGAGGTGCGCGCCGGCGGCGTCGAAGAAGTGCTGCCGGTGGATCACCTGCCCGAGCGGACGGACCGGGTCGTGCAGGTCGAGCCGGTGCAGCGCGCGGGCGGCGTTGCCGGGCAGGTAGAGGCCGGTTTCGGTGGACTCTCCCGGCGGCAGCTTGTCGGTGACGTCCGGCCGGAAGCCCGCCAGGCGCAGCGCCCGGGCCACGGCGAGGCCAGCGATGCCCGCGCCGACGACGAGGATGCGCAGGGGGGAGCCACCCATGGTGGTGTACGCCTCCGGAGGGGGAGCGGAACGCGTTGGAGGCAACACGCTACTCGGAGCTATTGCCCCACACCAGGCCCCAATCGGCCGTCTCGACAGGGCTCGTCGGCGGTTCGCGTCGCTTAGCTGGCTGTCGGCTGACAGCCGTCCAGCGGGGGCGTGGCAATCCTCACAATTCGCCAGTTTGACGCATGCAGTTGCGCCTTAGTTTCAAGCATGTAAATGTGTCGTTGAGCGTGGGAGCGCTCCCGCACCACCCCACCACATCCGGCGCCCGGCACGCGCCGAGTCAAGGAGCGTCATGAAACGTCAACTTCGGGCCCTGGCCGCCGCCGGGCTCCTCCTCACCAGCTCACTGGTGGCCGTGGCCCTCGGCGGCACCGCCTCCGCCGACACCCTGATCTGTGAGCAGTACGGCTCGACCACCATCCAGGGTCGCTACGTGGTGCAGAACAACCGCTGGGGCACCACAGCCCAGCAGTGCATCAACGTCACCAACAACGGCTTCGAGATCACCACGCTGAACGGCAGCAGCCCCACCAACGGGGCGCCCACGGCGTACCCCTCGGTGTTCTTCGGTTGTCACTACACCAACTGCTCCCCCGGCACGAACCTGCCGATCCAGGTGAGTCAGATCAGCAGCGCCACCAGCAGCATCTCCTACCGGTACGTCAGCGGCGCCACCTACAACGCGTCGTACGACATCTGGTTGGACCCGTCGCCCAAGCGGGACGGCGTGAACCAGATGGAGATCATGATCTGGCTCAACCGGCAGGGCCCGATCCAGCCCATCGGCTCGGTGGTCGGCAGCGTCAACCTGGCCGGCCGCACCTGGGAGGTCTGGCGGGGCAGCAACGGCTCCAACAACGTCATCTCCTACGTCGCGTCGTCCGCGATCTCCAGCCTGAACTTCAGCGTGCTGGACTTCATCAACGACACCCGCAACCGTGGCGCGATCACCAACTCCTGGTACCTGACCAGCATCCAGGCCGGCTTCGAGCCGTGGCAGGGTGGCGTCGGCCTCGCGGTGACCTCGTTCTCGGCCAACGTCAACGGCGGTGGCAACCCCACCAACCCGCCGCCGACCACGCCGCCGCCGAGCGGTGGCGCGAGCTGCGCGGTGAAGTACACGGCGAACTCGTGGAACAACGGCTTCACGGCCGACGTGCAGGTGACCAACACCGGGTCCAGCGCGATCAACGGCTGGACGCTGAACTACTCGCTGCCCAGCGGGCAGACCGTCACCAACGCGTGGAACGCCACGGTCAGCCAGAGCGGCTCCGCGGTAACCGCCCGCAACGTCGGTCACAACGGGTCCATCGCGCCCGGTGGCACGGCCAGCTTCGGCTACCAGGGGACCCTGAACGGGTCGTACTCGTCGCCGAGCAGCTTCTCGCTCAACGGGGCGACCTGCTCACGCAACTGAGCGACACGGCCGGGGCCGTGCGGTGGCGATCAGGTGGTCACCACCGCACGGCCCCGGTGTCGGTCCCGGTCTGCTCAGACGGCCGGCGGGATGCTCCGCGTCCGGGACAGCTTGCCGAAGCTGGTCGCCGGATCGTCGTACGTGCTGCCGAAGCCGCTGCCCGAGACGGTCGTCCAGGCGGACGTGGTGATGTGGACGGTGCCGTCCTCCCCCGTCCACCGCTCGCGCTGGAGCGGCTCGTCGTTGGCCACCCAGGTGACCTTGAGAGTGGTGCTGCCCGTGCTCTCCTGCCGCTCGCCGCAGATCTCGTCGCCGTCGACGACGTCGCAGTGCTGCCGAGACTCCTGGTAGGGCACCGTCGCGGTGAGCTTCGCGCCCGTCAACGAGAACGAGAAACGGGTGACCGGCACGTCGTACGCGCGGCGGGAGACGCTGTCACAGCCGTACACGCCGTCGGTGACGCCACACGTGCTCTTCTGCCACTCGACGTCGACGACGGTGTCGCCGACCGCAGGCCGGCTCACGTCGACGAACATGCTGCCGTCGCCGTCGAAGTGGGCGTGTGCGTGGCGGCTGACGCTGTCGGCGGCCTGCGCCGGGCCGGCAAACAGAGTGACCGTCGCGGCGACGGTCATGCCGGTCGCCAGGATGGTGCGGAAGCGGATCACGTTGCTCCTTACTGAGGCGGAGCGATGACCTTAGATCAACGATCCGACATCCGCTGCCCGATTCTGTCGGGCGGCGGATGCGGTCAGACCCGGGTGAGGCGTACGGCGTCGGCGATGACCAGACCGGTGGCGTTGCTCCACCGGCTCACCGCCACCCGGTTGGCGTCACCGGCCGGCAGCGCGAACGTGCCGAGGACCCGCCACTGCCCGCCGGTCGCCCGCTGGTCGACGTAGACGGTCCGGTTGCCGGAACTGGTGGCGACGATGTACGGGGTGGCGCTGTTGTAGCCGCTGTTCGTCGGCCACCATGCCTCGACCCGGTAGTTGCCGGCCGCCGGCACGTTGAACCGGTACCAGGCGGGGTCGCTGGCGGCGACCGGGTCGGCGTACCGGTAGTCAGCGCCGTACCGCTGGCTGGAGTAGGTCGAGACACCCCAGCTGGCGCTGGCGGTGAACCGGCCGGCGGTGGTGTTGTCCACCGTGGAGGACCACGCCGTGCCGCTGCCGGCCATCTTCGCCGCGACGTCGGCCCTCATCACGTTGAGGTCGATGAAGGAGGGGTCGATCTTGCCGGTGGTGCTGGTCTCCCGGTGCCCGCGGGCGTAGCTGCTGTCGCGGCCGAGGCGGGTGAGCACGGCGGCGGTGGCGGCGATCGACGCGTTGTACTGCGCGGCGGTCATCTCCTGGTTGACGCCGTTGTAGTCGATCTCCCACCCGATCATCAGGGTGTTGCCGTCCCCGGACGGAATCGGCCCGCTGCCACCACTGACCCCGGCGTGGTTGCAGCGGCCGGCGGAGATGACGTGGAAGACACCGTTGTAGTCGACGAGCGCCTGACACAGCGGCCCGGGCAGGTCGGACCGGCCGTTGATGCAGATGCCGAGCGCCGGGTGCGGGTTGCTGGCGCTACTGGTGGAGGCGGTGTGGTGCCAGAGCACACCGATCGGGTCGAAGGAGCCGGGTCGCATCCGGTTGAGCCAGTCGCCCTCGACGACGACCTGGACCCCGGCGCCGCGCAGCACGTCGACGAGCCAGGGAATGGTCGCCATCAGGCGTCCTGGAGCAGGTCGGCGAGGCACTCGGCCTGCGGTGCGGCGTTCGCCGGCCGGGGGCGGGCGGCGACTGTCAACGCGGCGACCACCAGGGCGGGGATGCCGAGCACCCCGCGGCGGCGTAGACGGATGGATGGTGATCGGGTCATGGCGATCCTCCAGCGACGGCGGGCACGAACGGATCGACGATCGTGATGACGGGCACGCTATACCGTCACGAACGTCGATGTCGATACCCTTCATCGCCAAGGCGATGACTGAAGGAAACCACCGTGTCAGGCGTCGCCGAGCGCGTCGATGTCGCGCATCTCCTCCGCCGTCAGCGAGAAGTGGAAGACGTCGAAGTTGGCGGTGATCCGCTCCGGCGTCACCGACTTCGGGATCGCCACGATCTCGTGGTCGATGTGCCAGCGCAGCACCACCTGCGCCGGGGAGACGTCGTGCGCCGCCGCGATCCTGGTCAGCACCGGGTCGCTGAGGTCACTGGTCTTGAACGGGCTGTACCCCTCCAGCACCACTCCCCGGTCCCGGTGCTCGGCGTGCCGCTGCCGGTCGTACAGCGCCGGACTCCACTCGATCTGGTTGACCGCCGGGTTCTCCTCGGTCGACTGGATCAACTCGTCGATCTGCCCGGTGCTGTAGTTGCTGACGCCGATCGCCCGGGTCAGGTTCTCGTCGCGGGCGGCCAGCAGCTCGCGCCACAGCGGGATGCTGTCCGTCGGCGACGACGGCGGCCAGTGGATCAACCAGAGGTCCAGGTGGTCGACACCGAGCGCCTCCAGGCTGGCCTCCAACGTCGCGCGCTCCTGGCCCACCCGGTTCGGCGGGAGCTTGGTGGTGATGAAGATGTCCTCGCGGCGCAGCCCGCTCTCCTGCACCGCCCGGCCGACCTCCCGCTCGTTGCCGTACACGGTGGCGGTGTCGATGTGCCGGTAGCCGGTGTCGAGCGCGGCCAGCACGGCGTCGTAGCCGGCCTGGCCGGTGGCCTGCCAGGTGCCGAAGCCGAGCAGGGGCATCCGCACGTCACCGGGGAGCAGGGCGGCGGGCTGGTCGGTGAGGTCCATGAGGTCCGTTCTACCCCGCCGAGCCCTCTGCCGCCGAGCGAACCGGACACTCCGGCGTCCAGCGCGACGGTCCGGTTTGCCGGAGAATGCGGGTGTGACGGACCGGTTGGAGGAGTACCGGCGACGACGGGACGCGGCCCGGACACCGGAGCCCGTGCCGGAGCGGAGACCCGCGGCCGCCGGCCCGGACGGCGACACGGCCCGCTTCGTCATCCAGCAGCACCACGCCCGCAGCCTGCACTGGGACCTGCGCCTGGAACACGACGGGGTGCTCGCGTCCTGGGCGGTGCCGCGTGGCCTCCCCCGCGACCCGGGCCGCAACCACCTCGCCGTGCACACCGAGGACCACCCGATGGAGTACCTCGACTTCGCCGGCGAGATCCCCGCGGGCGAGTACGGCGGCGGCCGGATGCTGATCCACGACCGGGGCACCTACCGGTGCGAGAAGTGGCGTGACGACGAGGTGATCGTGACGCTCTCCGGTGACCGCACCGCCGGCCGTTACGTCCTCTTCGCCACCGGCGGCCGGGACTGGATGGTCCGGCGCACCGACCCGCCGCCGCCCGGATGGACGCCGATGCCCGATCTGGTCCGCCCGATGCACGCCACGTCGGCCGCCAGGCTCCCCCGCGACCGGGCCGCCTGGGGGTACGAGCTGCGGTGGGACGGGGTCCGGGCGATGGCGTACGTCTCCGGTGGGCGGCTGCGGCTGCTCTCCGAGACCGACGAGGAGATCACCGGCGGGTATCAGTGGCTGCGGGCCATGGCCGAGGCGCTCGCGCCCACCGAGGCGGTGCTCGACGGTGTGCTGGTGCGCATCGACAGCGCCGGCCGGGTGCGCCCGGTCCGCCCGGCCACCGGCAGCCGGGTTCCCGCCGGCGCCCAGTACCTGGTCGTCGACCTGCTCTGGCTGGAGGGCGTGAGCAGCGTCGACGTGCCGTACGCGCAACGCCGGGAGCTGCTCGATGGGCTGGCCTTGGCGGGTACGCACTGGCAGACTCCGCCGTGGTTCCCCGGCGCGGGCGACGAGGCCCTGCGCGCCGGGCAGGAGCAAGGCCTGCCGGGCGTGGTCGCCAAGCGGCTGGACTCGGTCTACGAGCCGGGGCTGCGCAGTCGGCACTGGCTGAGCGTCGACGCGGTCTGACGGCGAGGAGCGACGTGTACCTGACCCACCTGGACTGCCCGCGCTGCGGGCGCGAGCACGCCTCCGACCAGTTGCAGAACCTCTGCGAGTGCGGCTCGCCACTGCTGGCCCGCTACGACCTGCCGGCGGTGGCGAAGGCGGTCACCCCGGAACGCTTCCCGCTGCGCCCGGCCGACCTGTGGCGCTACCGGGAGCTGCTGCCGGTCGGCGATCCACGGCACGTCACGACGCTCGGTGAGGGCTGGACGCCGCTGCTGCGCGCCCCCGCGTACGGCGCCGAGATCGGCATCACGGACCTGATGATCAAGGACGAGGGGTTGATCCCGACCGGCTCGTTCAAGGCACGGGGCGCGGCGGTCGGGGTGAGCCGGGCCCGTGAGCTGGGCGTCGAGCGGATCGCCATGCCCACCAACGGCAACGCCGGGTCGGCCTGGGCCACGTACGCCGCGCGGGCCGGGATGGGCGCGACAATCGTCATGCCGCTGGAGGCGCCGGGCATCTGCCGACGCGAGTGCGTCGCCGCCGGCGCGGATCTGCGCCTGGTCGACGGGCTGATCAGCGACGCCGGCCGGCGGGTGGCCGAGCTGATCGCGGAGTCGAACGGAACGATCTTCGACGCCGGTACGCTGCGCGAGCCCTACCGGCTCGAGGGCAAGAAGACGATGGGGTACGAGATCGTCGAGCAGCTCGGCTGGCAGGTCCCCGACGTGATCATCTACCCGACGGGGGGCGGTGTCGGCCTGATCGGCATCCACAAGGCGATGCACGAGCTGCGCGAGCTGGGCTGGGTCGGTGACAAGCTGCCCCGACTGGTGGCCGTGCAGTCGACCGGCTGCGCGCCGATCGTGCGGGCATTCGCCGCCGGGGCGGACCGGGCGGAGCCGTGGGAGGACGCGCACACTGTGGCGTTCGGCATCACCGTGCCGGCCCCGCTGGGCGACGAGCTGATCCTGGCGGCGTTGCGGGAGTCGTCCGGCACCGCCGTGGCTGTCGACGACGCGGACCTGCTGGCCGACCTTCGGGAGTTCGCGGGCCGGGAGGGTTTGCTGCTCTGCCCCGAGGGCGCGGCCTGTCTGACGGCGGCGCGGCAACTGCGCGCCGGCGGGTGGATCCGCGCCGGCGAACGGGTGGTGGTCCTCAACACCGGAGCGGGACTGAAATATCCGGACACTGTCGACGTGTCCGGCGTACCCGTGCTGGCGTGAGAGCCGGCACCCCGCGGGCCGCGGGGTGCCGGCGTGCGGTGCCTACTGGTAGGTGATGTCGGAGGGTGAGTAGAGGCAGTTGACGCCGTCCGCGCCCTCGCCGATCTCGGTCGGCTCGCTGCCCTTCGGTACGCCCTTGTACTTGACGCAGATCGACGTCTCCCGGTCCGGGTCGCCGACGATGGTGATCCGGCTGAACCGGGCGGTGTCGCCCCAGTTGGTGTTGATGCCGGCGATCGCGTCGGTGTTCCGGACGGTCACGTTGTCGATCACCACGTGCCGCTGGTACGACGTCGAACAGTTGCCGCAGGCGCGGTAGAGCTTGCCGGCGTTCTCCACCCGGAAGTTCTTGATGTAGACGGTGCCCGAGCCGTTGTGCTGGAAGACCTTGTCGCTGGCCGAGCGGGCGCCGCCGCCGTCGACGGTGTACGTGGTGCCGCCCCGGAAGGTGGCGGCGTCCTCGCCGACGTCCTCCCACCAGACGTTGATCAGGGTGCAGTTGCCCTCGCAGTGCACGCCGTCGCCGGCCGGCGCACCGATGACCACGTTGCGGAGGGTGGCGCCGGCGGCCAGTTCGAACATCGGGTCCTGGCTCTCGCTCTGCCCGCCGTCACCGATGCCGTAGTAGCGCTTGAGCCCGCCGTCGAAGCTGCCGGACACGGGGATCGTGGCGTCCACCTTCTGGCTGCCCGTGGGCGTCGGCCAGCCTGCGGGAGGCGGAGTGGTCGGCGGTGGCGTGGTGGTGGGTGGTGGCGTGGTGGTGGGCGGCGGCGTGGTCGGGGTGCCACCACCGGAGGAGTCGACCAGCACGTCGTCGAAGCCGCCACTGGCGTACGCGGTGACCAGGCCGATCCGGCCCGCGCCGGTCAGGCTGTTGCTGCCGGAGGCGATCTGCGTGCCGTTGACGAAGCCACGGATGGTGCTGCCGCTGGCCTCGATGCGCACTGTGTACCAGGTGCCGGTGCCGACGCCCAGCGACGCGGACCCGATCGCGGTGACGGAGCTGCCGTTGACCGCCTGCAGCTCGGCGCGACCGGAGCCGAGCAGGGCCAGCCGGTACATCTTGGTGCTGCTGGTAGACCGCGCGGCCAACCCGACCAGGGCGCTGGACGAGCCGAAGCTCGCCGGCCGGACCCGGGCCTGTACGGAGTAGTCGGTCCAACTGGTCTGGCCGGCGAACTGCCGGGCCAGTTCGCTGCCGGCGTTGGACTGGTTGAGCACGCCAGAGCCGTCGACAGTCCAGGTGCCGCCGGACTTGGACCAGCCGGACGTGTTGCCGTCGTTGAAGTCGTCGTTGAAGACGGTGGCCGCGAAGGCCGAGGTCATGCCGGCGGCGAGGGCTGCCACTGTCACGCCGGCGCCCACCGCCAGCATGAGTGGTCGTCGGCCGGGGGATCGTCTCTTCTGCACAGTTGTCCTCCTTGACGCATGTGGTGGCGATCCCTCGACGGCCCGCCTGGGGACGTGTCGACACGGCGGTGCCTTCGTCTGGGATCGGTGCGTGCCCCGGGTCGGATGCCCGGATCCGAAGCGGGGTGAAGCGGGAGAAAAGACCTTGGGAAAGGGCTTTCCCGCTGTGTCGAGGCTAGGACTGCGCAAGCATCACCGTCAATGCCTGGCGCTTGCAGGTCTGTTGCAGGATTTCGACCGGGAGAAGTCCCCCGACCGGTCAGAAACTGTCCGGCTCGGTCAACCGCCAGGCCGCGTTGATCAGCCCGATGTGCGAGAGCGCCTGCGGGGTGTTGCCGAGCTGCGCCCCGGTGGTCAGGTCGATCTGCTCGCTGAACAGTCCCACGTCGTTGGAGAACCCGATCACCCGCTCGAACAGCGCCTCGGCCCGCTTCGGCTCCCCCGCCATCACCAGGCACTCCACCAGCCAGAACGAGCACAGCAGGAAGCCGGCCGGGTCGGTCGTCCACCGACGCAGCAACCCGCTCTCGGTACCCAGGTCCCGCTCGACCATCTCGATGGTCGAGCGCATCCGCGGGTCGGTGGCCGGCAGAAAGCGCGCCACCGGCATGGCGAGCACCGAGGCGTCCAGCTCCGGCGACCCGAACGCCCCGGTGAAGGCCCCGATCCGCTCGTTCCACCCCTCGCGCAGCACGGTGTCCCGGATCTCGTCGCGTACCGCTGCCCAGCGGCGCGGGTCGGCCCGGTCGCCGAGCCGGTCGGCGAGCCCCACCGCCCGGTCCAGCGCCAGCCAGCAGGACACCTTGGACGAGACGTAGTGCCGCTCCTCGTCCCGGGTCTCCCAGATGCCCCGGTCCGGCAGACGCCAGGTCGCGGCCACCTGCTCGGCCAACCCGAGCACCATCTCCTGCAACTCGCCCTCGAACCTCGCGCCGAGGTAGTCGCGCAGCCGCCACACCGCCGACATCACCTCCCCGGGCACGTCGAGCTGCCGCTGCCGCCAGGCGTCGTTGCCGACCCGGACCGGCCGACTGTCGCGGTATCCGCGCAGGTGGTCGCAGTGGTGCTCGGAGATGTCCCGCTCACCCTCCAACCCGAAGAGCACCGGCACGGGTTCGTCGCCGAACCGGCCGATCGAGCGGGTCGCCCAGGCGAACAGCCGCGTCGTCTCGTCGGGACAGGCCGCCACCCAGAGCGCGCGCATCGTCAACGAGAAGTCCCGCAGCCACGAGGGCCCGGAACGGCGCGGCGGTCCGTCCGTCCGGCAACCGGCCGGGGAAGATCCGCAGCCCGTCGGCCCGCTGCGGTCCGCAGACGTAACAGCCGGGGAACGGATGCTCGACCAGCCCCGGGTAGCGGGTCGCGGCGGCCACCGCGGTCTCCAGGTCGACCGGGGGTACGACGGCATCGACCGCGTCGACCGGGCGTACCTCGGCCACCAGTTCCCCGGCCGGGTCCCGGACCTCGCCGTCGACCAGGCTCAGCTCGGTCTCCAGTGGCGGTGGCCGGCGCAGCGTCACCTCGACCGGCCCGGTGCCGCCCGCCTCGGCGGCGAACATCCCCGCGCTCCATCCGCCGTTACCGGAGCCGGTGGGCCCGTTGTAGCGGGACTCGATGCGCATCGTCGACCTCCAGGTGGCGTACCAGCGTCCTTGCCGGCCGTCCCGGCAGCCTCGCACGGGCGGAACCTGGTGGTGCTCGCGGTCTCGCCTGCCGGCGTTCATCCGATCGACACCGGTGGTCCCCGTGAATGGCAACCCGGGCACCTACACAGATCCCATGGCCGTTCTGCATGCCGCTGGCGCACCCCTGAAGACCAGCGGATACACCCTGCTGATCGCCGACGACCCCACCCAGGTCGCGGCCGCGCAACGCCTGCGCCACGAGGTGTTCGCCACCGAGCTCGGCGCCACCCTCCTGCCCGGCCAGGCCGGGTTGGACGTGGATCCCTTCGACGCGTACTGCGACCATCTGATCGTCCGTGAGGACAGCACCGGCGCGGTGGTCGGCACCTACCGGCTGCTGCCGCCCGGCCGGACCTCCCGCCGGTACGCCGAGGACGAGTTCGACCTCACCGCGCTCGACTCCCTCCGCGACGACCTGGTGGAGACGGGCCGGTCCTGTGTGCATCCGGACCACCGCTCCGGCGCGGTGATCAACCTGATGTGGGCCGGCCTCACGCGCTACCTGCACCTGCGCGGTTCCCGCTGGCTCGGCGGCTGCGCCTCGGTGCCGGTGGACGACGGTGGGCGGACGGTCACCGAGGTCTGGGCCCAGGCTCAGGCGCGGCACCTGTCGCCGCCGCCGCTGCGGGTCCGCCCGCTGCGACCCTGGTTCGCCGAGCCGGCCGCCGCTGCGCCGGTGACCACCGCCGAGCCGGCCGGGCGCGTCGTGGTGCCGCCGCTGCTGCGGGGCTACCTCCGGCTCGGCGCGTGGATCTGCGGCGAGCCCGCGTACGACAGCGACTTCGGGTGCGCGGACTTCTACGTGCTCTTCTCGCTGGACCGGATGAACCCGCGGTACCTGCGACACTTCCTGGGCGGGGAGCAGCGGTGACCGCCGTGGCGCACGACCTGTGGCGGCCCTCCTCGGGCTGCGACGACGCCTGCCTGCCGGCGGCCGGCGAGGTGCCCACGGTGCCGGTGGCCCGTCGGGTGCTGCGGTTGGTCGCGGCGGCCGGCATGCTGGTGGCCGGGGTCGGCCTGGTGCTGCTGCTGCCGGTGCTTCCGACCCGGGAACGGCAGGCGGCGGTACGCGGCTGGGCCCGGGCCACCACTCGCGCCTTCGGCGTCCGGCTGGTGATCCGGGGCCGGCTGCCCCGACGGCGGGCGCTGCTGGTCGCCAACCATGTCTCGTGGCTGGACATCCTCGCGGTGCTGGCCGTCGCGCCCACCCGGATGGTCGCCAAACGCGAGATCCGTTCCTGGCCGGTGGTCGGCCTGCTGGCAGCGGCGGCGGGCACGGTCTTCGTGGACCGGTCCCGCCCGATGGCGCTGCCGAACACCGTCGGCCGGGTCGCTGACGCGTTGCGCGCCGGCCGGTCGGTGGCGGTCTTCCCGGAGGGTACGACCTGGTGTGCTGGTGACGGTGCCGCCGACTGCCGCCCCGGTGGGGGTTTCCGACCCGCGACGTTCCAGGCGGCGATCGACGCGGGCAGCCCGGTGGTGCCGCTGCGGCTCGCCTACCGCTGTGACGCGACCGGCTCCGGGACCACGGCGACCGCCTTCCTCGGCGCGGACACCCTGCTGCGGTCGGTGGCCCGGGTTGTCGCGGCCCGGGAGATCGTGGTCTCGGTGACGATCGCCGCCGCGCTGCACCCCGCCCGTGACGCCGACCGGCGGTTGCTGGCCCGGGCCGCCGAGTCGGCCGTACACCTGTTGCCCGCCTCGGACGCGGCGACGCGGACCCGGCTGCGTGCGGTTCCCACAGTGACCCCGGCGGCCCCCGTTCCGACGCCGGTAGCAGGTCGCGAGCTGGACCTGGCGGCCTGAGAACCAAGATCCGCGCAACATCGGGGAAGTTGCTGCCTCCGGCGCGCCTGAGGCAGCAACATCCGGGAAGTTGTGCGGATCTTGAGGCGCGGTGGCCTGACAGCTCGCGACCTATCTTGTGGTGTCGCGATGTATCGCGTTAGTGTCTCAGTGTGCGGCGCGTGTCGGCGCGCCGCATCGTCGAGAGGGGGACGCAATGACCGGATGGACGGTCGAGAGCCCGCAGCGGCTCACCGTGGACGGTCCGGTCACCCGGCTGGACGTCCGGCTGGTGAGCGGACGGCTCAACGTGGTCGCCACCGACGGCCCCACCCGGATCGACGTCACCCAGGTCGGTCGCCGGCCGGTCCTGATCGACCACGCCGACGGTCGGCTCAGCATCCGCCAGGAGCGCGGTCGGAGCTGGTCGGACGTCCTGCGGTGGTTTCGGATGATCCACCGCTACCCGCGGGTGGACGTCTCCGTCGCCGTGCCCGCCGACGTCCTCGCCGATCTGGGCCTGGTCGCGGGCTCGCTGGTCGCCTCCGGCCTGCGTCGGCAGACAACAGTGCACGTCGTCTCCGGCCAGATCACCCTGATGGGCCTGCGGGGCAACACCTCCGCGACGATCACGTCCGGGCCGGTGGAGGCGCTCGGCATCCGTGGCGACCTCTCGATGGAGACGGTCTCCGGCGAGGTGATCCTCGCCGACAGCGCCGCCGACCGGGTGCGGGCGCAGACCGTCTCCGGCGCGATCACCTGCGACCTCGTGGAGAACCCTCGACGAAGCGAGATCCGGCTGACCACCATCTCGGGCGGCATCACCGTCCGGGTCCGCGAGGACAGCGACCTCGCCGTCCAGCTGCAGACCGCCTCGGGCCGGATCACCAGCGGGTTCCCGCAGATCCGTACCTCGACGTTCCCGCTGCGCAGCAGCGAGGGAGTGCTCGGCGCGGGCGAAGGTAAGCTCTGGGCTTCCGCGACCTCGGGGAGCATCGCCCTGCTCGCCCGAGCCGTCGACGACGATTCCGAGGAGCTGCCGTGACCGCCGTGTTCAGCCACGGTCGGCTCCGGCTCTACCTGCTCAAGCTCCTCGACGACGGCCCGAAGCACGGGTACGAGCTGATCCGCCTGCTGGAAGACCGGTTCCTCGGGCTCTACGCGCCCAGCGCCGGCACCATCTATCCCCGCCTCCAACGGTTGGAGGTCGAGGGCCTGGTCAGCCACACCGCAGCCGGCGGCCGTAAGACGTACGACATCACCGACGCCGGTCGTGCCGAGCTGCACCAGCGGGCCGGCGAGTTGACCGAGCTGGAAGCGGACATCGCGGCCTCGGTGGCCGACCTCTCCAGCCTGGCCGGCGAGATCCGCAGCGAGGTACGCGGGTCAGTGCGCGACCTCAAACGGGAGCTGAGCGAGGCCACCCGGCAAACTCGGCGTACCCGGTGGGAGACGCCCGCACCGCCGCCCCGGCCGGCGTCGGCCGCCGGGCCGCACGCCGCGCTGCTCGATGAGTTCGACACGCGGCTGGCCGCGTTCACTTCCGAGGTGGGTCAACTCGTGCGCGCCCGACGGTTCAGCGAAACGCAACTCCGCACCGCGATCAGGTTGCTCGACGGCGCCCTGGACGGGCTGCGCCGCCTGTTGCGCTGAGTCGGAAAATCAGTCGGCCGCGACTCACAGGGTTTTTCCAGGAACCGTCCAGCGCCGACGCAGTGACGTCACCGATGATGGGCCCATGCCCGCTACCCAGACCGAGGCGCGACTCCTCGTGGTCGAGGACGACCCCAACATCCTCGAACTGCTCTCCGCGAGCCTGCGGTTCGCGGGCTTCGACGTGGCCACCGCGACCAGTGGGAGCGCGGCGCTCAACGCCGCCAAGGACCACCGGCCCGACCTGGTGGTGCTCGACGTGATGCTGCCGGACCTGGACGGGTTCGAGGTCATCCGGATGCTCCGCGAGGGCGGCACGCGTACCCCGGTGGTCTTCCTGACCGCCCGGGACGCCACCGACGACAAGATCCGTGGCCTCACCCTGGGCGGCGACGACTACGTCACCAAGCCGTTCAGCCTGGAGGAGTTGACCGCCCGGATCCGCGCCGTGCTGCGTCGCACCACGACCGGCGAGCAGGCACCCTCCCGGCTCACCTTCGCCGACCTGGAGTTGGACGAGGAGACCCACGAGGTGCACCGGGCCGGGCAACGCGTGCAGCTCTCGCCGACGGAGTTCAAGCTGCTGCGGTACCTGATGCTCAACGCCAACCGGGTGCTGTCCAAGGCGCAGATCCTCGACCACGTCTGGAACTACGACTTCCGTGGTGACGACAACATCGTCGAGTCCTACATCTCGTACCTGCGGCGCAAGGTCGACACCACCCAGCCTCGGCTGATCCACACCCTCCGTGGCGTCGGGTACGTCCTTCGCAAGCCGGCGGCGTGAACCCGGTCCAGCACGCGAAGGGACGGGTACGCGGCGTTCCACTGCGGATCAAGCTGGTCACCTCGGTGCTGGCGCTGGTCGCCGTCGCGCTGCTGGTGATCAGCGTCTCGACCGCGTACTTCCTGCACAACTACCTGGTCGACCAGATCGACCTGGAGCTGCGTAGCTCCGCCAAGGGCATCCAGTCCATCACGGCCAAGGGAATCCAGTCGATCACGCCGTCGACGAACACCGTTTCGCTGCCCAGCGACTACGTGGTCGTGCTGACCGACGTGCGGACCGGCAGGGTGCAGCTGCCCCTGTACGACTCGTCCCGCTTCGGGGTGGACGATCTGCCGCCGTGGCCGAGTGACGCAAGCGGCTTCCAGGCGCAGGACGAGGCCCGCGGGGGTAATCCGTTCACCGTTCGGGCCCGGGACAGCTCGGTGCGCTGGCGGATGCTCTACACCGAGCTGCCCAACGGCCAGATGGCCGTGATCGGCCAGCACCTGACCGACGTCGACCAGGCCGTCAAACGACTCGCCTGGATCGATCTGCTGGTCGGCGGCGCAGTGCTGATCATGCTGGCCTCGGTCGGCGCGGCGATCGTCCGCACCAGCCTCAAACCGCTGGTGGAGATCGAACGCACCGCCGCCGCCATCGCCGGGGGTGACCTGACCCGCCGGGTGCCCGATCCGGAGCAGGGGCAGGAGCATCCCACCTCCGAGCTGGGGCGGCTCTCCCGCGCGCTCAACGCGATGCTCACCCAGATCGAGGTGGCGTTCACCGCCCGCGCCGCCTCGGAGACCGCGGCGAGGTGGGCGGAGAGCGCCGCCCGGGACGCGGCGGCCTCCGCTCAGGCGTCCGAGGCGCGGGCCCGGCGCTCGGAGGAGCGGATGCGGCAGTTCGTCGCGGACGCCTCGCACGAGCTGAGGACCCCGCTGACCACCATCCGTGGTTTCGCCGAGCTGTACCGGCAGGGCGCTTCCCGCGCGCCGGAGCAGACCGCTGGCCTGTTGCGCCGGATCGAGGACGAGGCGGCGCGGATGGGACTGCTGGTGGAGGACCTCCTGCTGCTCGCCCGGCTGGACCGGGAACGGCCGCTCTCGCTGACTCCGGTGGAGCTGCCGGTGCTCGCCTCCGACGCGGTGCACGCGGCCCGGGCGATCGCCCCGGATCGGCGGATCGAGCTGGAGATCGCGCCCGACGCGGGCCCGCTCGTGGTCTCCGCCGACGACGCGCGGCTGCGCCAGGTGATCGGCAACCTGGTCACCAACGCGTTGACCCACACCCCGACCGACGCCGAGATCCGCGTGCTGTTGCATAGCGAAGCGGGCGGCTTCGCCGTGGTGGAGGTGGCCGACACCGGCCCGGGCCTCACCTCTGAGCAGGCCGAACGGGTCTTCGAGCGGTTCTACCGGGCGGACGCGGCACGGACCAGGCGGGCTGACGGCAACACCGGCACCGGCCTCGGCCTGGCCATCGTGGCGGCGTTGGTCGCGGCTCACCACGGTTCGGTCGAGGTGGCCGAGACGCCCGGTGGCGGGGCGACCTTCCGGGTCCGGCTCCCGCTGCTGCCACACCTCGACGACGCCGGCGAGTGACTTTCAGCCAACTTCCAGGACGGTTCCAGCTTGATCGCAGTGCTGGGGGAGAAGGTAGTGCCATGACCGAGTTCGAGTCCGACCCGCAGCGCCGGCCGGCCCCCACCGACGCCGAGCCGTCGCACCCCACCGCCGAGCTGCCGCGCGACGAGCGCGCGCAGTCCGACTCCCCGACCACTCCCATCGAGGTCGTCTCCACCACCGGTGACGACACGCCGACGAGCGCCGTGACCCCGGCCGCGTCGCCCGCGCCCGCCGGCCCCTCCGCGCCCACCCACCAGCCGACCGGGTACGAGCCGCCGACCGCCTACCAGCCCTCGGCCGCCACCCCGTCCGCGCCGCCGTACCCGGTCTCCGGCTACCCGGCGCACGGCCAGTCCGGCTACCCGCAGCAGACCGCCGGTCAGTACCCCGGCGCTCCCTGGTACCCGGGTCAGCAGTCCGGCTGGGCCGGCGGGGGCCAGCCGGGCATGGCGTACCCGGGTCAGCACCAGCAGCACGCCCAGCACCCCGGGCAGCACCCCCAGCACCCGGGCCAGCCGGTTCCGCCGTGGGGCCCGCAGGTCGCGCCGCCCGGCAGCGGCCCGCGGCCGGGTCGGATCGCCAAGTTCGCCGGGGCCGGCGTCGCGGTGTTCGCCCTGATGCTCGGGTCGGGCGTCGCCGGCGGCGCGCTCGCCCTGGCCCTCGACGGTGACGGCGGCGGCATCACCCGCACCTACTCGGCGGCACCGGTGATCAACGGCGCGGACCTGCCGAAGATCGCCGCGTCCGTGCAGGACAGCGTCGTCTCGATCACCACCGACAGCGGTGAGGGTTCCGGAGTGGTGCTCAGCGCCGACGGGTACGTGCTGACCAACAACCACGTGGTCGCCTCCGCCGCCGGTGGCAACGTGCTGGTGATCTTCGCCGACGGCAAGAAGGCCGAGGCGAAGGTCATCGGCACCGACCCGAAGACCGACCTGGCCGTGGTCAAGGCCAACGGCGTGAGCGACCTCAAGGCGGCCAAGTTCGGTGACAGCGACGCCATGCAGGTCGGTGACCAGGTGCTGGCCCTGGGCAGCCCGCTCGGCCTGCAAGGTTCGGTGACCTCGGGCATCCTCAGCGCCCGCGACCGCACCATTCGGGCCGGTGAGGGCCAGCCGCAGGACCCGACCCAGCAGCAGAGCCAGACCGTCAGCTCGATCTCCGGCCTGCTCCAGACCGACGCGCCGATCAACCCCGGCAACTCCGGCGGCGCGCTGGTCAACACCCGGGGCGAGGTGATCGGCGTGAACACCGCCATCGCGACCTCCGGCCAGAGCACCGGCAACATCGGCGTCGGCTTCGCCATCCCCAGCAACAAGGCCAAGGACGTCGCCGGCAAGCTCCAGCGCGGCGAGAAGGTCAGCCACCCGTCGCTCGGGGTCGGCGTCAACCAGGCCGAGGGCGGCGGCGCGCTCGTCGCGTCGGTCACCCCGGGCAGCCCGGCCGAGAAGGCCGGCCTGCAGCGCGGCGACGTCGTCACCCGGTTCGGCGACAAGCCGGTCAACGACTCCGACGACCTGGTCGGCGCGGTGCAGGCCGGCAAGGTCGGCGACCGGGTCGAGGTGCAGTTCAAGCGCAACGGCGACGAGAAGACGGTGACCGTGACGCTCGCCGAGACGTCGTGACACACATCTGAACCTGCCTCCCTCCGGCGGCGGGTGGCGGAGCCGAGGGGGTCGGCTCCGTCACCCGCCGCTTTTTTCCGCCCGGACGGCGGTTCACCCGGATCGGATGAACCGCCGTCAC
Source organism: Micromonospora sp. NPDC002411 (assembly GCF_053592955.1). Taxonomy (NCBI): domain Bacteria; kingdom Bacillati; phylum Actinomycetota; class Actinomycetes; order Micromonosporales; family Micromonosporaceae; genus Micromonospora; species Micromonospora sp. NPDC002411. The sequence continues at coordinate 44,123 of NZ_JBSFBM010000009.1, forward strand.
CCGGTTCTCCGGCACGTTCGGGGACGACGGGTCTCGGCGACCGGAACCGGGGGTGGGTGTCGTGACCGACGTGGTGGATGTCCGCGACGACCAGCGGATCCAACGCGACGTCCTGGCGCAGCTCGCCTGGGACGCCCAGCTGCAACCGAACGAGATCGGTGTGAGCGTCGACCAGGGTGTTGTCACGCTGACCGGATTCGTGGACGGTGCCGCCCGCAGTTGGGCAGCGGTTCGGTGCGCGCAGCGGGTTCGCGGTGTCCGGGCGGTGGCCGACGAGATCGAGGTGCGTCTGCCGGGCACGCCGGGGCGTACCGACGGCGAGGTCGCCATCGCCGCCGCCCGGGCGCTGGAGTGGGACAGCTTCGTGCCCGCCGAGCGGCTGGACGTGACGGTGGCCAACGGGTGGCTGATGCTCCGCGGTGAGGTCGAGTTCGGGTGGCAGCGGCGTGCCGCCGAGGGGGAGGTGCGCCGGCTCGACGGCGTACGGGGGATCACCAACCTGATCGAGGTGCGACCGCCGGCGCCACCGGCCGAGCTGTTGCGTCGGGACGTGCAGCGGGCGCTGGCGCGCACCATCGGGGCCGAGCGGGTGACCGTCGAGGTGGACGGCGACACGCTCGTTCTGGCCGGAGTGGTCCGGTCCTGGTGGGAACGCGACCAGGTCGAGCGGGTGGCCTGGTCCGCGCCGGGCGTACGGGTGGTGCACGACCAACTCCTGGTCGGCGGCTGAGCGTCCGGCTTGTCCGGTTTACCGGGGGCATCCCGGGGAACTCGCCGCCGACCGTTCCGACCGCCGGTGGCGCTTGCACCGGGGACCAACGGGGAGGACTCGTGGCCCTGATCCACCCGCCCGCGGACCGGCCGACAGGGCGGTCGTTGCGCATCGCGATGGTGGTCCCGCCATGGTTGTCAGTGCCGCCTCCCGGCTACGGCGGCCTCGAACAGGTCGTCGCCGCCCTGGTGGACGCCCTCAGCGTGCAGGGCCACGCGGTCACGCTGTTCGGTGCGGGTAGCGATCACGGCACGGCGGCCGACGGCTTCGTCTCCACAGTTCCCGAGGTCCAGTACGAGCGGCTCGGCGAGTCACTGCCGGAACTGGCCCACCTGGCCCGGGTGAACCGGCTGATCTCGGCGGCCGACTTCGACGTGATCCACGACCACACCACGATCGGCCCGCTGGTCGCCGGCCGCCGGGCGGTGCCGACGGTCGCGACAGTGCACGGCAACCCCGTCGGGGAGTACGGCGACGTGCTGAGCGACGTCGACCAGGGCGTCGCCCTGGTGGCGATCTCGCACGCCCAACGTCGGTTGAACACCGACCTGCCCTGGGCCGGCACCGTGCACAACGCACTGGACATCCGTGGCTTCCCGCGTAAGAGCGAGCCCGGCCGGGGGCCGGTGCTGTGGCTGGCCCGGTTCAGCCCGGACAAGGGCCCGGAGGTCGCCATCCGCGCCTGCCGGGAGGCCGGGTTGCCCCTGCTGCTGGCCGGCAAGTGCAACGAGCCGGCCGAGCGTCGCTACTACGAGCAGGTCGTCGCGCCGCTGGTGGACGAGAACGTGACTGTCGTGCTCAACGCCGACCGCGCGGAGACGCTACGGATGCTCGTCGACGCCCGCTGTCTGATCATGCCGATCCAGTGGGACGAGCCGTTCGGCATGGTGATGCTGGAAGCGATGGCGACCGGCACACCTGTGGTGGCGCTCAACCGGGGCGCGGTGCCGGAGCTGGTGCGCCCCGGGTTGACCGGGCTGGTGTGCGAACGGCCGGAGGAGCTGCCCGCGGCGGTGCTCGCGGTCGAGCGGCTCGACCCGGAGGACTGCGTGGCGCACGTCGCGGAGAACTTCTCGGTCGAGCGGATGGCGAACGACTACGTCGAGGTCTATCGACGGTTCGCCGCCGACCGGTACGACATCCGCGAATCGGCCCGGGTGTCGGCCCGCTGACCTGCCCCGATCAGACCCGGGCGGCCCCCAGGTCGGCGATGGCGGCGTCGAGTTGGGACGCGTACCCCGGACTGATGCCACCCTCGCCGAGGCGCACCGCGACCTTCTCCCGCAGTCGGGCCACCGGTGGCGCCAGCTCGTCTCGGCCGGAGCTGACCGCGGCGGTCAGGTTGCGCAGCTCGTTGCGCAGGTCGAGACCCACGTCGTCACGGATCTCCCCGGCGCTCAGGCCGGCGGTGATCAGCCCGTCGACCCGGCTGGCGGCCTCGACCAGGCTCCCCGGACGCGACGTGGGCGTGCCGGTGCTCGGCGTCGTCGGCGAGGGCGTGGTCGGCTCCGACGACGCCGGGGCCGGCGGGTCGCTCGGCGAGGTCGTCGTCGGGCCCACCGAGGGCTGCGTGCGGGGCGTCGGCCGCTGCTCGGGCAGCAGGGCCACACCGGCCAGTGCCACACCCACGGCCAGGACGAGCAGCAGCGCCAGCCGGCGTCGGGACCAACCCGAGTCGACCGCCTCGCCAGCGGACGTCGGCGGGAGGTCGACCGGCTGCGGGGGCAGGGGCCGGGTGGGCACCCGGACGGTCGCGGCCGGGGGATCGGGCGGCAGCAGGTGGCCGCGCAACACGGTGGCGACCTGCCGGGCGGTCGGCCTGTCGGCCGGATCTCGGGCGAGGCTGCGCAGGCAGATCCGGGCCACCGGCGGAGGCAGCTCCGGCAGCTCGGCGAGCGTCGGTGGCGGGCCGTCGACCAGTGCGGCGCTGAGCTGCTCCCAGGTGTCGGCCGGGTACGGAACCCGACCGGTGAGCGCCTCGTACAGCAGCACGCCGAGTGAGTACACGTCGGTGGACGGCTGGGCCGGCGCGCCGTCGAGGCGTTCCGGTGCGACGTACGCGGGGGTGCCGAAGGTCTCGCCGTCCTCGTCCTCGTCCGGTGCGCCGATCCGGGTGGCGATGCCGAAGTCGAGCACCTTGACGCCCGTCCCGGTCATCATCACGTTGGCCGGGGTGATGTCCCGGTGCACGATGCCGAGCCGGTGCGCCGCGGCCAGTGCCTCCGCGACCTGCGCGCCCACCTGGACCGCCTCGGCCCACGGCAACGGCCCCTCGGTGAGGCGCAGCTCCAACTCCTCGCCGTCGAGCAGCTCCATCACCACGAACGAGGTGATCGAGCCGTCCGGATCGACAGTCTCGCCGTAGTCGTGCACCGAGGTCAGATGAGGGTGCACCAACTGGGCGGCGGCCCGGGCCTCCTCGCGCACCATGCCCCGGAAACGCGCGTCGGCGGCCAGCGAAGGAGCGAGGACCTTGAGTGCGACCAGCCGGTCCAGCACCTCGTCCCGGGCACGCCAGATGACCGACATGCCGCCGGCGCCGATCTGGTCGAGAAGTCGGTATCTGCGAGCCAGCAACCGGCCCGGATGCAGTGCTGCCTTCACAGATCGCACCTGCCTCAGGGGTGGGAGCGGTATCAGGTTGCGCGAATGTGTCCTGCCTGTCAACGCCGTCGCCACCCCGGTCGGCGGGCGGCGCCCGGTGTGCGCCGACCGCCCGGCGACGGTGGCCGGCCGGTCGGCTGCGCGCCCGTGCCAGGATGAGGGGCATGGCGGGGGGACCTGTGGCATTCGTGCTCGGCGGCGGGGGCGTGCTCGGCGCGGTCGAGGTGGGCATGCTGCGCGCGTTGTTCCGCGCCGGCATCAAACCCGACATGGTGCTCGGCACCTCGATCGGCGCGGTGAACGGCGCGCTGGTCGCCGCCGACCCGACGGAGGCGGTGACCGACCGGCTGGTCCGGCTCTGGGCCTCGCCGGAGGCGAGCGAGGTGTACGGGGACTCGGTCGCCCGGCAGTTGCGCCGCTTCGCCGCCCGTACCCATCTGCACTCACCTCGCCCACTGCGCCGGTTGCTGGAGACCGAACTGGGGGTGGACACCACCTTCGCCGACCTGCGGGTGCCGTTCCGCTGCTGCGCCGCGCACATCGAGCGGGCGGCCGAGCACTGGTTCGACAGCGGTCCGGTGGTGCCGGCGGTGCTGGCGTCGGCCTCGGTGCCCGGCCTGCTCCCGCCCATGGAGATCAACGGCGCGCACTACGTGGACGGGGGCATCGTCAACTCCATCCCGATCGGCGAGGCCGTTGCCGTCGGCGCGCGCCGGATCTACGTCCTCCAGGTGGGCCGCATCGAACGGGAGCTGACGCCACCCCGACGGCCGTGGGAGATCGCCCAGGTCGCGTTCGAGATCTCCCGCCGACACCGGTTCTTCCGCGAGTTGGCCGCGCTACCCGAGGGGGTCGAGGTGCACGTCCTGCCGACCGGAGGGCTCAACCCCCGCGACGACACGCCGTGGGCGTACCGGGACATGGCGGCCGTGGGGCGGCGGATCAGCCGGGCGTACACCGCCTCCCGCCGCTACCTCGCCACCCACCAGGAGCGATGATGCCGCTGCCCCCCAGGTGGCTGCGTCGGTTGCTG
>NZ_JBSFBM010000010.1:0-46950 GCF_053592955.1 Micromonospora sp. NPDC002411
CTCATCCCGCCGTCGACGCTGACGTACGTCCTGATGCCGTCGAGGGTCTTGACAGTGCCGACCTCGTAGAGGGTGAGTCGGGGGCAGGCGCCCCGGGAGGCCTCCACCCTGAGCGGGCGCGAGATCGTCTCGCTGGCGCAGGGGAGCGCCCTCACCTCCACCGGGGGCGCCTGGTGGCTGCGTAGCGCCGGTGGACAGCTGCGACGCAACGACGGTGGCCCGGTGGAGATGTCGGGGGAGCACGAACTGCTGCTGATCGCCGAACGCGACTGGGTGGTGGCCGAGTCGCCGTGCGCGGTGGAGAGCCACGGCAGCTGGGACCTGCTGGTCGCCGGCCAGCTCCGCCCGGCGGTCGACCAGCACGTTGCCCGGCTCCTGCGCATGGTGGAGAGCCGGATCGAGGAGGCCGACGCCGCCCTGCTGAGCGGGGTGCAGCGGCGCCGGCAGGTCGACGCCGCGGTGCTCGCCGCGGCGGCCCGCCGGTCGATCGGGGTGATCGGCGCGGGCGGAGCGGTGCCGGTGCCGGACACCGAGGCCGGATTCGACAGGTACGGGCGGGCCGCCTCGGTGGTCCGGGTGGTCACCGAGGGCATGGGCAGCCCGGTCAACGAGCCGGCCGACCGTAGTGGCGCGCTGCTGAGCGACCGCGCCGCGGTGCACGCGGTGTCCCGAGCGTCCAGCCTGTTCCTGCGTGAGGTGCGACTGCCGGACCGGTGGTGGCGGCGGGACCTCGGGCCGCTGGTGGGGTGGCGGGTCGGCGCCGACCCGGAGCAGGCCGTCGCGGTGCCGTTGGTGTTTCGGCGACGTCGCTACCACCAGGTCGACCCGGACACCCGCGCGCACAGTCCGATCAGCCCGGCGGTCGCGGCGACGTTCGCCGTCGAGGCGACCCAGGTGCAGGCGCCACTGCCGCCGCCGAGCGCCCGGATGCGTCACCTGCTCCGGGCCGGGCTCGTCGGCGCGGGCCGCGACGTGCGCGGCCTGCTGTTCGCCGCCGCCTGCGTGGCGCTGCTCGGCCTGGGGGTGCCGCTGGCCACCGGCGAGGTGCTCGGCCAGTTGGCCCGGCAGGGTGAGGTGGACGGCCTGGTCGGTTTCGTCGCCCTGATGCTCAGCGCCGCGGTGGTCGCCGGGCTGGTCGGCGTGGTCCAGAACCTACGGCTGCTGCGGTTGGACGGCCGGTTGCAGTCCGGCGCGCAGTTGGCGATCTGGGACCGGCTCCTGCGCCTGCCGGCCCGGTTCTTCACCGGCCGCAGCAGCGGCGAGATCGCGAACTCGATGTTGGGAATCTCGTTCGTCGGTGAGGCGCTGAGCGCGCTGCTGCCACAGCTCGTCTCGGCGGCGGCGACCGTCGCGGTGACCCTCGGCATGCTCCTCGTGGTCGAGCCCGTGCTCGGGCTGTGGGGGGCGGGGATCGTCGCCGTCACACTGCTCACCTTCGGCGCGTTCGCCGTGTTGATCATCCGCCAGCAACGGTCCGCGCTGCCGGCGGAGCACCGTGCGGCGGCGATGACCAACCAGTTGCTCGGCGGCATCGTCAAGATCAAGGTGGCGGCTGCCGAAGCCCGGGCCCACGCCCGCTGGTCGGAGGTGGCCGCGACGGCCCGGGCGGCGCTGCAACGGGTCCGGCAAAGCCAGGCGGGTCTGGTCGCCTTCGCCACCGTGCTGCCGATCGCGGGGCAACTGGTCCTCTTCGCCGTGCTGATGGGGCCGTTGGCCGGCCGGATCGCACCGGCAGACTTCTTCATCCTCAACGTCGGCTTCGCGATGCTGCTCGGCGCGCTGCTGGTGCTGGTGTCGGCGGGGGTCGAGGTGATCGCCGCAGTGCCCCGGCTGCGCAGCCTGAACGACATCCTGCGCGCCGACCCCGAGGCGCGGCCGGACAAGGTGGACCCGGGCGAGCTGCGCGGCGAGATCGCGCTGCACCGGGTCACCTTCGCCTACCAGCCGGACGAGCCGCCGGTGCTCGTCGACATCGACCTGCACGTCCGCCCCGGTGAGTTCGTCGCCATCGTCGGGCCGAGCGGCTGCGGGAAGTCCACCCTGCTGCGGCTGCTGCTCGGCTTCGAACGCCAGCAGCAGGGCGCGGTGCTCTACGACGGCCAGGACCTCTCCGAACTCGACGTGCACGCGGTCCGCCGACAGTGCGGGGTGGTTCTGCAGGACGGCCAGCTCTTCGCCGGCTCGGTACGGGACAACATCTGCGGCGCCGGAAGCTTTCCCCTGGACCAGGTCTGGGATGCGGCGCGTATGGCCGGCCTCGCCGACGATCTGGAGGCCCTCCCGATGGGAATGAGCACGATGGTGCCCTTCGGTGGCGGGACGCTCTCCGTCGGGCAGCGCCAACGGGTGCTGATCGCCCGCGCGCTGGCTCCCCGGCCCCGGATCATCTTCCTCGACGAGGCGACCAGCGCCCTGGACAACCGCACCCAGGAGGTGGTGACCCGGAGCACCGCCACCCTGGCCGCGACCCGGTTGGTCATCGCCCACCGGCTGTCCACGGTCCGTGCGGCGGACACCATCGTGGTCCTCGACGAGGGGCGGATCGTCCAGCGGGGAAGCTACGACGAGCTGATGGACCAACCCGAGGGGCTGTTCCACAGGTTGGCGCGGCGACAACTGTTGAGCGAGCCGGACCGGGCCGGAACCGTGGTGGTGGAGGACCGGCAGTCGGACGGGCAGCCCGCGACGAGCTGACCGCCTGGTCAGCCGTTGTCGATGACAGTGCCGTCGTCCAGGCAGACGTCCGTGTCGAGGTGGTTCTCCAGCAGCTCCGCCACGTGTGTCTCGGCCTGGTTCTCCGCGGCGAGCCGGAACGCCTCGGTGAGCACGTTGACCACACCCTGGGTCAGTAACAGGGTCTCCCGGTCGAGGTCGGCCCAGGACGTCCCGGCGCCGCTGCGCACCAGCTCCGGCGCGAGGGCCAGCAGTCGGGCGGTGACGGCGGCGACCAGCTCGTCAGCGACCGGCCGGAGGCTGTCCAGCACCTCACTGAGGGTCTGCAGTGCCGGCACCGTACCCACCCGTACCCGGTGCAGGTCCAGCGCGGCGCGCAACGGGCGTGGTCGGACGGTGCGGACGCTGCCGTCGGTGGTCCGGCCGATCACGCCGTGCCGGGTCAGCGCGTGGGCCAGCGCGGGACGGTCGGCGGTGAGCCGTTGCAGCATCGCGGTCAGACCGTCGGGCGCATCGTCACTGGCCCGCACGCCGAGCATCGCCTCGATGGAGACCAGGTTGAAGCCCTGCCGTTGCAGAGCGAGGATCGCGTCCAGCCGACGGACGTGGGAGTCGTCGTAGAAGGCGGCCCGACCGTGCCGCACCGGCGGGGGCAGCAGCCGCCGGGCCTGGTGGGCGCGGATGTTGCGAGGCGACATCCCCACCTTACGGGCGAGTTCCTCCACGCTGTACCCGGCCGGGCCGCCGGGCGTCGTCGTCACCTCGTTGATGGTCACGGTGGCCTCCGGCAGCACTCGGTGGCGGAACATGGCACCCCGTCGGACCGCTGTCAGGACGGGCGATCCGTTGATCGCAGCCTAGGTGCGCACTCCGGGCCGTAACAGGCGAGGAATTACTACTTGTTCACAGTGATGACAGTCTCTAGAATCGCAATCCGTCGCACGCCGCTGATTCCCAATTACCCGGCTTTCGCCGCAGGGTGACCTATTCGCGGCCACATTCGATGAAATCCCCGCTCGTGGCGCAGCCCGGATCTGCCGGTGGCCCACGATGAAGCGAAACCGGCGGCCCGGAATCCTGCGCCGCCGGACGCCGGGGCGTCGCCGCCGGCGGCCGATCATCGAAGGGAGCAGGGGTGTGACACCTGTCGATCGTGCGGTCTTCGTGGCCGCGTACAGCCGGTTGGTCGCCGAGGTCTGGGCCGACCCGGTCAAGGAGCAGGCCCTCGGCCGGGACCCCCGCGGGTTCCTCGCCGGCTACGGACTTGAGCTGCCCGAGGACGTGCAGGTCCGGGTGGTGCGGGACGTCGCCGACGCCGATCCCGACCTGGAGGTTCAGATCGAGTCGTGGGAGTCGGCGGCCACCACCGGCACCTTCGTGCTCTTCGTGCCGTCGCTGCTGCCGGTGGCCCAGGCGGAGCTCGCGGAGGACGAGCTGGACAGCGTCGTCGCCGGTCTGGACTCCAGTTGCGCCTGCTGCTGCCCGTGCTGCTGCACCTGACACCGATGTCTGCCGCCCGGCGGCCTATACGGCAGATTCTGATGGCAGTAACACGAAATCCTTGATTGCCGAACCTCGATCTTCTTAGCGTTCTCCACACAGAAATGACCGCTCGCCCCCGCAGCGTTCCCCAGGAGAGGACCAAACGATGAGCAACGACGGACAGGAATACGGCGCGAGGTTCGTGACCAAGTATTCGGAGCTGGTAACCGCAGTGTGGCGCAGCGACGAGGAACTGCAACGCCTGCTCGCCGACCCGACCGGCTACGCGACGGCGGCCGGCCTGCCGGTCGAGCCCGGTTCCCGGGTCGAGGTCGACCGCGCCCAGCCTGCCACGCTCTACACCAAGGAGCAGATCGTCTCCGACTGGGCCGGTACGCCCGGCCTGCACGTGCTGCACGTGCCCGAGGTGCCGCTGGTCGACCTCAACGAGCTGACCGAGGCCGAGCTGGAGACGGTCGCCGGTGGCGTCGCCCCGATCGCCGACAACAACGTCAACATCATCGCGGTCCTCATCCTCTGAGTTCCCCCACCACCGCCGGGAGCCTCGATGACTGACACGACCGAAACCATCGCGTTCCGATCCGGCACCTACCGGACGGCCAGCGTGGAGCAGACCTGGGAACGGGTCGGTGGGATGCTCGACCGATTCCGGATCACCCGGGTCGCCGACATCACCCGACTCGACGAGATCGGCCTACCGGTGCACGTCGCCTACCGGCCGGTCGGAGCCACCATGGCGGTGAGCGTCGGCACCGGCGCCACCGCGACGCAGTCCCGGGTCAGCGCGGTGATGGAGAGCATCGAGTCCTGGCATGCCGAGAACCTCCGGCCGGGGACCGTCGTGCGGTCCCCGGCCGCGGCGCTCGACCTGCCGTACGACGTGCGGTGGCTGCACCTGGCCGAGCGGTCCCCAGTGACCCCTGCCGTCGAGCTCGACTGGGTGGCCGGCCGCGGCCTGGTGACCGGTGCGCCCTGCCTGGTGCCACGCGCCACCATCGAACTCGACTTCACCATCCGAAGGGGCTGGGACCGCGCGCTGTTCACCCCTAGCAGCAACGGCCTGGCCACCGGGAACACCTTCGCCGAGGCCAGCCTGCACGCCCTGCTGGAGGTCGTCGAACGGGACTGCATCGCCCCGTACTGCACCTCCCCGCTGGCCGAGCGCACCTACGCCGACCCGGGCACCGCCACCAACGCGATGACCCGAACCGTGCACGACGCGCTGCTGCAGGCGGGCTGCTGGGTGGAGATCTGCGACATCACCAACGCGATCGGCGTGCCCTGCTACGCCGCGTCGATCTGGTCCCCCGACCTGCCGGTCACCTTCGGTGGCTTCGGCTGCCACGTGGACCCGCAGATCGCCGTCGGCCGGGCCATGTCGGAGGCTGCCCAGTCACGGCTGGTCATGGTCTCCGGAGCACGTGACGACATCGACGCCACCGCGTATCACGACGTCGGCGCGCCGCCGGTGCCGCCCCCGACCGTCGACCGGCCCGTCCAGCCGGTCCGCCGGGACCTCCCGCCGACGGGAGACGTGACCGAGGTGCTGCGTGAGCTGGCATCCCGCGTGCAGCGGATCACCGGCGTCGAGCCGTTCAGCGTCGACCTGACGCATGACGACATCGGCATCGCGGTGAGCAAGGTGTTCGCCCCCGGCCTGCGGATGTTCGACGAGCGGGCCCTGAGTACCCGACCGGGAGTGCCCCGTGACTGACGTCGTCTTCATCGGTCCGAGCCTGCCGATCGACGAGGTCGGCCGGTTGCTGCCCGACGCGGTGGTGCTGCCGCCCGTCGCGCACGGCGACCTGCTCCGCCTGGACGTCGTCGCCGGCGACCGGGTCCTCGTCATCGACGGGTTCTTCCTGCAACACCCGCCGGTCCGCCACCGGGAGATCCTCGACCTGCTCGACAGTGGGGTGACAGTGGCCGGTGCCGCCAGCATGGGCGCGTTGCGTGCCGCGGAGCTGTGGCCGTTCGGGATGCGGGGCGTGGGCGAGGTGTTCCAGCTCTACCGCGACGGCGTCGTGACCGGCGACGACGAGGTGGCGGTGGTGCACGGGCCCGCCGAGGAAGGTCACCGCACGCTCAGTGAGCCGCTGGTGAACATCCGGGTCCAGCTGCGCCGCGCCGTCGCCGCTGGAGTGCTCGACGACGCCGAGGCCGCACTGCTGCTGGACGCCGCCCGGGAGTTGCCCTTCCGGCGGCGGTCGTACCGCGCGTTGGAGCGCACCGCGCCACCCGAACTGGCGGCCCTGGTGGACCGTTTCGTGACCTGGCACCGGCAAGACCCCTGGGACGCCAAGGGCGCCGACGCGCGGCTGCTGCTGTCGATGGCGGCGGACGACGCGCCCGAGCTGTGTCCCGCGCACGGCGGTGACCAACCGATCGACAACCTGCACACCCGCTTCCTCGACAGTTGGCGATCTCGGTTCGCCGGGCAGTCGACCGGTGGGCACTGGGTCAGCGACCGGGAGGCCGCCGCGGTGCTGATGCTGCTGCACCCCGAGGAGCCGGCCTGGCACCGACGGGAGGTGCTGGCCGGGCTGGCCGGTGTCGGCATCGCCGACCCGGCCGCCGAGGAGCGGGCCTACGAGGTGGCCCGTGAGCGAGGATTGGCCACCGTGCTGCCGAGCGAGCACGACTGGCTGACCGACCGGGAACGTGGCCTCGACGATCGCGAGGCGGTGCTGCGGGTGTTGGTGCGGGCGTTCGGCACCACGCCGCACCGGAGCCTGGCGCTGTGGATGGTCGCGGCGCCGCTGCGTACCCCCGCGCTGCTCGCCGCCGCGCGGCAGGTCGCGGCCACCGCCGCGTCGCTGAACGAGACAGTCGTCCCGCGTACGACCGGGCACCGTCGCCCGGGCAGCCGGCTGCACTTCCGGACCGAGGTCGTCGACGCGTGCTTCGCCGCGCTGTGGGGCTGCGACACCGACGGGCTGGAGGCGGCGGCATGGGACCGGGGCTTCGTCGACCTGATGGCGTTCCGGTACGCCGCCGAACCACTGGTGGCGTACGTCAAGGCGTTCGGCGCCCCACGGCTGCCGGAGGTGGCGCATCCCGCGCCGGAAGACACCCTGGCCGGTTCAGCGGCCCGGGTCGGCTGAGGAGGAGTCGATGAGCGGCACCGTCAAGGCGGCACTGATCTACCCCCCGCTGACCGATCCCACGTCGGGATACCACTCCCTGAACTACCTCGACTCGTACGCCCGCGCGCAGGGGCACCGGCCGGCGGAGATCATCGACGCCAACATCGAGGCGTTCCACCACTCGTACACCCCGTCGGCGTACGAGTGGTTGCAGCGGGAGCTGTCCCGGCTCTCCGTCGACGACCTCAGCGGCCCGGACGCGCTGATGGCCCGGGCGAACCTGCTCAACCTGCCCGAGCCCGACCCGGACCGGCTGCGCAGGTCGATCGGGGTGTTGCAGGACCCCACACTGTTCTACGACTACCGGCACTACCAGGACGCCGTCGAGGGCGTGATCTCCTGGATGGACACGCTCGGCGCGGTGGGGTTCCCCGGGCAGTTCCACGCCGGCTTCCGGCTGCACCCACCGCCGATGATCTCGATCGGTTCGGTGGCCGCGCTGACCGACGAGGCTCTGCTCGGCCGGCTCAACCGGCCCTTCCAGCCGTACTACGAGGACGTGCTGATCCCGCGACTCGCCGCCGGTGGACACCAGGTGATCGGGATCAGCGCCACCTACCAGTGGCAACTGCCGTTCGCGCTCTGGATCGCCCGGCTCGTCCGGCAGGCCTGCCCGGATGTCTTCCTCATCGCCGGCGGCACGGAGATCTCCGACGTCTGGAAGTGCGCCAGCAAACCGGAGTACGTCTTCCAGGTACTGGCCGACTTCGACGCGATTGTGGTCGGCGAGGGGGAGAGCGCGTACACGGAGATCCTGGACGCGGTGGCGACCGGCACCCTGCCGGCCGGGCACCCCAACGTCCGACTGCACCCCAAGTACGGCCGGCAGCGTCAGCTGCCCCTGCGCTACGAGCGCCTGGCGCAGGTGCCGGTGCCGGACTTCTCCGGCCTGCCCTGGGATCTCTACCTCAGCCCGGAGAAGTTCGTCTACTACTCGCCGACCCGAGGCTGCTACTGGAACAAGTGCACGTTCTGCGACTACGGCCTGAACACCGACGGACCCACCAGCCCGTGGCGGCAGGACACCGTGGACACGATGATCACGGACGTCACCGAGCTGTCGAAGTTCGCCAAGTTCATCTACTTCTCGGTGGACGTGCTCGCTCCCGCGACCATCCTGCGGTTCGCCGAGCGGGCCGTGGAGCAGGGGCTCGACTTCCGCTGGGGCGCCGAGATCCGGCTGGAGAAGTACTGGTCCGACGAGCGGTGTGAGCTGTTGCGGCGCAGCGGCTGCGTGGCCATCTCGGTCGGCTTCGAGTCCGGAAACCAGCGCATCCTCGACCTGATCGACAAGGGCACCAAGCCGGAGCAGGTACGCCGCACCATGACCGCGATGACCAAGGCCAACATCGGCGTACAGATGATGGGCTTCACCGGTTTTCCCACCGAGACCCGCGAAGAGGCGCTGGACAGCATCACGTTCCTGCGCGAGAACCCGGACCTGTGGACCCTCGGCGGGCTGGGCGACTTCATGCTGACCCCGGGCGCCATCGTCGCCAAGGAGCCGGACCGGTTCGGCATCACCAACGTGCGGCCGGTGGAGGGCTCGGACATCGTTCGGATGCTCCAGTACGACGAGCCGGTGACCGAGGCGGCGCAGGCCGAAATCGCCCAGGCGAAGGCCGACCTCAACCCCGGGCACTTCCACCGTCCGTGGCTGGGCAGCACCGACACGCCGCACACGTTCTTCTACCACGATCGCTACGGCACGGCGGTGCGCGGCGTGCTCGCCCACGACCGGGTCCGGCACGACACCGACGACCAGACCCAGTTCCTCGCCAACGGCACTTTCGTGGACCGCGACGACGAGCAGGTCTGGGAGGCGTACCGGCGGATCCGCTCCGACGAGCAGGACGGCTCGCCCGGTGAGCTGCCGGCGGACCGGCACCTGTTCCGCCGGGCCGACGGCCTGGTGTTCGCCCTCAACCGCAGCAGCCGACTGTTCCTCGACCTCTTCACCGCCCCGCTCACCCTCGCCGACGCGCAACGTCGGCTCTGGATCGTCGAACCGACGGTCGCCGACCGGGTCTGGCGGACCTTCATCGGGCAGCGGCTGATCCGCCGCCACCAACTCCCGAGCGAGGCGGCGCGGTGAGCCGACCGCCGGGTGCGGCGGGCGGGGCGACTCGCATCCGGCCCGGTGCGATCAACCAGCCAGCTGTGCCCAGGGCGGAGAATGCCGGCCCACGTAGGCCCGAGCACGTGGCAGCGGGTCACGCCAGTACTGGTCCGGCATACGGTGGTGGTGATCCGCGCAGAATTCCGCGAGATCCACCGTGATCCCGACGGTTTCCAGCGGGTGCCCCTCGAAGCGTGCGTTGGCGGCGAGCAACTGCGGCTCGGGATTCCAGCCGGAATGGTCGAACGCCCAACCCTCCCAGACCGCGTAAACGTGAAAGACGTGCCGCTCGCCCACCAGCCGTACCGCCGTCACCTCGATCAAGCGGTCCGGGTACGAAGCGCGACAGACCCAGGCGAGGATGTGACACGCTCCGGCTGCGAAGAAGGCCTGATCCGCCCGTTCCCACGCGACGCGCTGATCTGATCGCTCGATCGCTGTCCGACGAAACGATCCCGCCGCCTCTGCTGCCACCAGGCCGAGGCTAGTGGGATCAAGACGTGTTGACCGGCGGCTGGTCCTCCACTGTGGGACATGATCAAGTGATGAGAAGTAGGTCAGAGATGGCTCTGCGACCTATTTTTCATCACTTGATCATGTAAGTCTGTCGGTGCTCGGCTCAGGCATGCAACCATGGCAAGTCGCCGTCGGCGTGCTGCATGGCGACCGCGACGTCAGCGGACGATGACGAGGTTGGCCATGTCGACGACCGGTCGGTAGCCGAGGGCAGCGTAGATCTTGTTCGAGATCGGGTTGGCCTGGTCGGTGAACAGGCAGACCCGTGCGCCCTCCGCCTGGATCTGCCGGGAAACCGCGGCTACCGCGTTGCTGGCCCAACCACGGCCGCGCTGGCTCGGCGGCGTGTACACCGGCCCCACGCGTGCCACCCCGAACGACGGTGGGTTGGCACCGGTGAGGTGCACCGGCTGCCCGGTCTCGTCGACCCAGAACCACAGCCGTCCGGCTCGAAGGCGGCGCAGCAACTCGTCGCGCTCAGGCGCGTCGTGCGCACTGGTGCCGCGCGGTCGACCCGCCTGTTCGTCGGCGTCGCCCGTGAACGCGATGTACCACCGCGTGACCAGTTCCACGTCGTCCTCGGTAGCGACCACCAGGCGGCCGGGCACCGGTGGCGGGCAGGCCAGCTCGCCGAGTTCGTGCAGCCGCATGTGCTGCGCGACCTGGGCTCGACCCCCGAGGAGCCGGGTCAGTTCGGTGGTGAACAGGTCGACGGTGGGCAGGGCCCCGTTGACCGCGAGCACCTCCTCGTCGCGCCCGTGCAACGCGTGGGCCAGCGCGACGGCCGCCTCGTCGGGCATGGGCAGCAGGTACGGCGGATAGGGGGCATAGGGCGTCGTGCGCATTCCGGCGCCGACCACGGCGCCGGAGTCGTCGACGACCGCCAGCCACCAGTCGCGGTCCGATTGCGGAATCCCCGCGCTACGCTGCGACAACAGCCGGTGCGTGTGGGTGGTGACGATGGTGCAGCCGACCGGATCGGCACGCAGGTAGTCGTCCGCTGCGGCGAGGAACTCTCCGGGGTCGGTGAAGAACCGCAGCCGCAGCCCGGCCATCTGGGTAGCGCTCATCCGCGTACGTTAGCCATCGATGTGCCACGGCGACACGGTATTTACGTGGCCCAGGATCCGCAGGAACTCACCGATCAGCGCTCGCAGCGTTGCCGATCACGGACACCGCGTTCCCTGGCGTGGGCGTAGGGTGCCACCGATGACCGGTGATGCCCTGCTGGTTCGAGGGCTGGCGAGGAACCCGACAGCATCGGCCGACGTCCTGCTGCGTCTGGTGGAGACGTGGCCGGAGGAGACGTGCGAAGGGCTGCGCAGCCGCCGCGAGCTGCCGCCGCTGTTGCAGGACGCGATGCTGCGTCATCCCTCGCCCCGGATCCGCGCAGCGCTGGCCGCCCACCCGCACGTCGACCCTCTGGTGCGCACCGAGCTGCTGGGCGACGCGGATTGGCGGGTGAGGATGCGCGCGTTCGGTCGGCCCGGTCAGGAGGCGCTGCCGGATGACGTGCTGGTCAGGCTGTTGACCGAGCTCGACGGTCCACCCTCCGACCTGCCGTTCAGCCGCGAGGAGCTGATCGGCGAGCTGCGTGAGGCGACGGGGTATGACCAGCATCTGGTGCGGTTGGCCGCCGCTCACCCTCGGCCGGGTGTGCGCCGGTTCGCGGCCGGTCTCCTGGATCAGCTGGACGAGCGGTCGCGCCAGGCGCTGCTGGAGGATGCGGTGCCCGAGGTGCGTGCGGCCGCTTCGGCGGCCGTCGCCCGCCAGCAGCAGGTGATGGAACCTGCGGACCTGCCGGACCAGCACTCCCACGCATTCTGGTACGTGCTCCAGCGCCCGCTGTCCCGGGCGCTGGTCGACCAGGTGCTCGCCAGCGGTGACGTCGCGGCGCTGCGGGTGATGGGCAGGAATGCGTCAGTACCACCGGACGCGGTCGAGAGGCTGCTGCGTCACTCCGAACCGTCGGTGCGGCAGGCAGTCAGTCTTCGTCTGGACCTGACCGGCGACCAGCTCCTCGCGCTCGCCGCCGACCCAGCGGTCGAGGTACGCACCGAGGTCTCCACCCATCCCGGCGTCACCGAGCGGCAGCGGGCCGGCATCCGCATCGACGTCACCACTGCGCCGGGCGACGGACACTTCGGCCTCGCGGCCGCTCGCTGTCGCGGGATCCCGCCTTCCCCCGACGCTGCCGTTCCGGGGCTCGCCGACGCGCTGCGGTGGGCCCGATCGGTCAATCCGCTGCTGCGCCGCCGAGCGGCCCGCAACGCCGAGTTGCCAGCGCAGGTCGTCACCGTCCTCGCTGACGACCCCGATCTTGGCGTACGGGTCCTGCTCGCTCAGCACCACCCGGCCGCGCCGCCGGCGCTCCTGCTTCGCTGCTACCTGGAATACCACTGCTGCGGCCGGGATCGGCTCAGCCAACTGCCGCAGTTTCCCGTCGAGGGACTGGCTCGCTTCGCCGACGACCTCGACCCGACGGTGCGGCGGCTCGTCGCCCTCGATCCACGTGCCGACCCCGAGCTCGTCGAACGCCTCACTACCGACCCCGATGCGACAGTGCGGCAGGCCATGGCAGGCAGCCCTCGCCTCCCGGCAACGCGGCTCACCGCACTTCTCGACGACGGTGAACTGGCTGAGGCAGCCGCGGCCAACCCGGCCCTCTCGATCGATGAGATGCGGCAGGTCCTGCACAGGTTGACTGCGGCCTGATTCCCGTTCGACACACTGCATTCGGAAGTCCATCGTGGAGTGTTGTGCGGTGTACCGTCGCCGCATGACGGTGCTGCAGGAGTTTGTCGCCGCTCTATCCAGCGGCCGGATCCAGGTTGTCGACCTCACCGCTCCGCTCTCGGACCAGACCCCGATCCTGGGTCTGCCCGAGCAGTTCGGCCAGACCTGGCCGTTCCAGCTCAGCGAGATCAGCCGGTACGACGACAGTGGTCCGGCCTGGTACTGGAACAACTTCTCCACCGGTGAGCACACCGGCACCCACTTCGACGCCCCGGTGCACTGGGTCACCGGTCAACAGGGCGCGGACGTGTCGCAGGTGCCGGTGAGCCAGCTGATCGCCCCGGCGGTGGTGATCGACCACACCGCCGACGCCGCCGCCGATCCTGACTTCCTGCTGGAGGTCGAGCACGTCAAGGCGTGGGAGGCGGAACACGGCGCCCTGCCCACCGGTGGCTGGTTGCTGTACCGCACGGGCTGGGACGCGTACGGCGACGACCCGGAGCGGTACGCGAACGCCGGTCGTACGCCGGGCATCTCTGTCGAGTGCGCACGCTGGCTGGCCGAGGAGTCGCCGATCCAGGGCGTCGGGGTGGAGACGGTCGGCACCGACGCGGGCGCCGCGCACTCGTTCGACCCGCCGTTCCCGTGCCACTCGTTCCTGCTCGGCCAGGAGAAGTACGGCCTGACCCAACTCCGTAACCTGGCGCAGTTGCCGGCGACCGGTGCGGTGGTGATCGCGGGACCACTGCCGATCGTCTCCGGGTCCGGCAGCCCGTGCCGGGTCCTCGCGCTCGTCGAACGGTAGGACAGGGCCACCGATGCGGGTAGCCGAGGTGGTCGGGCGGGTTCTCTACGAACACGGCGCACGGTGTGTCTTCGCTGTGGTCGGCAGCGGCAACTTCCACGTCACGAACGCGCTGGTGGCGGCCGGCGCCCGGTTCGTCGCAGCGGCCCACGAGGGCGGCGCGGCCAGCATGGCGGACGGGTACGCCCGCACCTCCGGGACGGTGGGCCTGCTCTCGGTGCACCAGGGCCCGGGTGTCACCAACGCGCTGACCGGCCTCACCGAGGCCGCGAAGAGCCGTACCCCGATGGTGGTCCTGGCCCCGGAGGCGACCGCGCCCCGGTCGAACTTCTTCATCGACCTGCCGGGGCTCGCCGCCGCGGTCGGGGCCGAATTCCATCGGGTACGCGCGACGCACGCGGCCGAGGACGCGGGCGCGGCGTACCGGGCCGCCGCCCGGGGTGCGACTGTGGTGCTGGGCCTCCCGTTGGAGGTGCAGAACGCCGCCGCGACCGAACCGTGGTCCGGTCCGGTGCCTGAGGTGATGACGGCCTCGGCCGTCGAGCCGCAGGTCGAGCCGTTGCTGGCCGCTCTCCGGGCCGCCCGTCGGCCGGTCTTCATCGCGGGTCGGGGTGCTCGGACCGCCCGGGAATCGCTGACCCGGCTCGCCGACGGCTGTGGCGCGCTGCTCGCGGTGTCGGCCGCGGCGAAGGGCCTGTTCGCCGGGAACCCGTGGTATCTCGACGTGGCCGGCGGCTTCGCCACCCCGCTCGCCGCCGAACTGATCGGCACGGCGGACCTGGTCGTCGCGTGGGGCAGCACGCTGAACACGTGGACCACCCGGCACGGAGAACTGATCCCGCCCACCGCAGTCGTTGTCCAGGTGGACCACGATCCGGCCGCGTTCGGGGTGAACCGCCCGGTGGACCTGACCGTGGCCGGCGAGGTGACGGCCGTCGCCGAGGCGGTACTCGACCGGCTGGATCCCGGTGCCAAGGGGGCCGTGGACGCCGGCGGCTGGCGTACGCCGGAGCTGGCCCAGCGGATACGCGACCACGGCCGGTGGCGGGCCGTCCCGTACCGGGACGAGAGCGACGAGTCGACGATCGACCCGAGGACGCTCTCGGCCGCCCTGGACGACCTGCTGCCGGCCGACCGGACGGTGGTGGTCGACTCCGGCAACTTCATGGGCTACCCGTCGATGTGGCTCGACGTCCCGGACGTCGCCGGGTTCTGTTTCACCCAGGCGTTCCAGTCGGTCGGGCTCGGCCTGGCCAGTGCGCTCGGCGCGGCGGTCGCCCGGCCGGACCGGCTCACCGTCGCCGCGGTCGGCGACGGCGGTTTCGTCATGTCCGCCACCGAGTTGGTGACCGCCGTCCGGCTGGCGCTACCCCTCCTCGTGGTGATCTACGACGACGCGGCGTACGGCGCGGAGGTGCACCACTTCGGCCCGGACGGTCACCCGTTGGAGACGGTCACCTTCCCCGACACCGACCTGGCCGCCATCGCCAGTGGTTACGGCTGCGACGGGGTGACCGTCCGGACCGTCGACGACCTCGGGCCGGTACGCGAGTGGCTCGCCGGTCCCCGTATCCGACCGCTGGTGGTCGACGCCAAGGTCAGTGCCGCGCGGGGGTCGTGGTGGCTGGAGGAGGCGTTCCGCGGCCACTGAGCCGTCGCCGTGCTCAGTAGGGCCGTCTGAGCTGGTGAAGTCGACCGGTCTCCAGGTGGGAGATGTCGCCCTCGGAGTCGAGGGCGGCGTCGAGCAGGTGCGCGAGCGAGGTGCCGTACACCGGAATGTCGGCGGGCTCGTCGACCAGGCGGAGACGGTCATCAGGGTCATCCTCGTGTGCGGCCGGCACCTCTTCGACGCGGCAGAGAATCCAGTGGGCCGACTGCGTCTCGTCGTCGAAGGCGGCGCAGATCCTCCGACCGTCGGCCAACTCGATGATCGTCAGGAGTAACGGCAGGCCACTGTCTCCTTGGACCCAACTGTGCTCGTCGGCCGGAAGCACACGCCACGTGTCGAACAGCGTGGCGGCGCCGATGCGGCGGTAGAGCGCCACGACGTCGGCGGGCGCGTACATCGAATTCATGGGCTGCGGCGGTGTGGTCTCGTGGTCGCGCTCGATCCGGTCGAGCACGTCGTCGATCTCCAACGTGCTCGTGGCGAGATGCCAGCCGGCTATCGGTCGCAGCCCGCCGTCGTCGTCCTGCGCGATGCCGACCAGGCCGCCGTGCAGGGCGACCTTCAGGTTCTCGCCCGTCACCCCGTCGTTGACGTTGACGATCGCCCGCGACAACGACGCGGCAACCTGATCGGTGCGGATTCCGGGACCGTCGTAGGAGCGCCGTCCGTCGACGGTCACGTCGCGGGGCTCGTCGATGGGCAACTCCAGCAGCGGGTTCGGCCGGTCCAGCACGCCCGCGCCGCGAAGGTACGGGTACAGCCGCGCCGCCCAGCCGGTGACCAGGTCACCGCCGTACGCGTCGACCGGATTGTAGATCCGCTGCCAGAACGGCACGTCCACGTCGCCTGCCGCGGCTCGGACGAACTGGTCGGCGATTGGCGCGAGCGAGCGACACCACTGCTGCAGGCCGAACTCGGCGATCGCGTCCACCCGCGCGCGAATCTTCTGCCAGTCCGCCACGGTGCCGGTCAACGTGATCGACGGGATGCCGCACACGCAGACCAGCCAGAGCGAGAAGTACGGCGAGTAGGCGTCGAGCAGGGCGATTCGTCCCGCGACCCGGTCGACGTCGGTGCTGGTGGAGAAGTCGCACTCGAACAGGTCCGCGTCGCTGATCTCGGCGGCGAGCAGTTTGTGGAACGAGTCCACCAGGACCTGCCAGGAGGCCGCGTCCTTCGGCATCGGCCCGTCGACGGTCACGGTGAGCCGCTTACGACCGGCGTGATTCACCAGGCGGGGGCGCAACTCCTCGGCGTGCAACCGGATGTGGTGGGCAACCCCTTCCGCGATGGTCAACCACACCGCGTCGGGGGACAACACCAGCGGACGATGATCGGCGAAGGCGCGCCCGACGGCGTCGAGCAGCGGATGCACCCCGTTGGGCAGGAGCACCGGCTGTGCCGGGTCGCCGCCGAACACCAGCACGTCGTCGAACTGTTCGGACAGCGGTCGGGTAGGCAGGCCGGCGGTCGCCTGGCTCACGTCGTCGACCCGGAAGGTCACCATCGCGTGAGACTAACGCCTGGCTGGCCGCACGCGTCGTCCGCTGCAGGTGGCAAGGGTCGTCGGCGATGAGCTGCGGGGGTACGCGGGGCGCCGAGCCCCGCGTACCCCTGGTGTCGGCTCAGCCGGCGACGGACCGGAAGACCGGGTAGTAGCCGCTGGTCTGACCAGCCGCGGTCGGGTGGTAGGAGACACCGATGTTGGTGATGTTCAGGGCGTGCAGCCACTTGTCGCCGTAGCTGCACAGTTGGTGTCCGACGAACTGCGAGCGGACGTCGGCGAAGGTGAAGCCGGCGGCCAGGGCAGAGCTGCGGATGATGTCGTCCACCAGGTTGATGCCCTCGTTGATCTTCGCGCGCGAGGTGGCGCTGAGCCCGAGGCACGTCGTTCCCAGTTGGTAGAAGACCGGATAGCCGACGACCACCACCCGGGCCGAGGGCGCTCGGGTGCGAATTCCGTTGTAGACGGTTGCCAACAGGGCGGGGAGATCGGCGCGGGCCTTGTTCTCGGCCGTCTGGACGGCGTTCACACACTCGGTGGTGCCGTACAGCACGCAGGTGGTCATGATGTTGGCGAAGCCGACGTCGTTGCCACCGACCGAGACGCTGACCAGGGTGGTGGTGGCACTGAGCGCGCTGAGTTGGGTGTTGACAACGCTCGTGGTGGTGGCGCCGGAGCAGGCGACCGAGCGGTACGACGCGGGTCGCACGTTGGTGTTGTACAGCGCCGGGTAGGCGTTGGCGCTGCGCTGACAGGAACCGCTCTCGGCGGTGTAGCTGCCGGCGCCCACCCCTGAGGAGTAGGAGTCGCCGAGGGCGACGTAGTGGTCGGCGGGAGCAGCCTCGGCGGGCGCTGCCAGGGTGAGGGTGGTGCCCAGGGCCGTGGCCAGGCTCAGGGCGAGGGTTGCCAGACGGGATTTCCGCACGTCGCGCTCCGGTGGGTAGGAGGATCGGTGCGAGATAGATATCACTAAATATCGACGGTGATGAAGACCCCTATGGCGCGGCGCGCGGCGGCGGCGACGGGAAACAGGGGTCCGCTCCGGCCGGGCCGGGGTGTGGACGGGTCGCCACGCTCGGCACGACGGGACCGCCGAGCGGCACCGTCGTCCTCGCCGGCAGCCGCGTCAGATCGAGATTCCTCCGTCGACAGGAAGAACGACGCCGGTGACGTATGCGGCCTCCTCGGACGCGAGGAAGCCCATGGCCGCGGCTATCTCGCTGGGTGCCGCGAAGCGGCCGAGGGGGATGGCTGCGGCGAGTTCCTGACGCTTCTCCTCGGGAATCGAGCCGATCATCCGCGTCTCCGCATTGGGGGAGATGGCGTTGACGGTGACGCCGAACGCCGCCAACTCCTTGGCAGCGGTCTTGGTGAAGCCGATGATCCCCGCCTTCGCGGCACCATAGTTCGCCTGCCCGATGTTGCCGCGCAGGCCGGTGTACGAGGTCACGTTGATGACCCGGCCGTACCGCTGCTCGCGGAACACCCGGACCGCGGCGCGGGTCAACCGGAAGGTGCCGCCCACGTGGACGTCCAGCACCTCACTCCAGTCCTGGTCGGACAGCTTCCACAGCCGGCGGTCACGGAGGATGCCGGCGTTGTTGACGATAATGTCCAAGCGGCCGGTCGTCGTGACCACGAGGTTCACCAGGGCCTCGACGGCCTCGGTGTCGGTGACGTCGCAGGCGACACCGGCAGCGCCCAACTCGTCCGCCGCCAGCGCAACCGCCTCGGCGTCGGCGTCGACCAGGAACACCGTCGCGCCGGCCTCGTGGAAGAGACGGGCGAACTCCAACCCGAGCCCGCGAGCCGCTCCGGTCACGATCGCCGTTCTCCCCGCGAAGTCGAACGTCAGGTTGCGGTGCTCGTGAGTCGTCCTGTCCACCACGACTAGAGCACCTCCTCTGCCGCGTCCCGCAACGAAGTCAGGACGCGGCGGTTGTGCGGCGTGTCCGGCAGCGACGCGAGTAGCAGCGGGGAGGTGGAGTAGGTCGACTGGTGGGCCATCAGGCGGCGGACCCATTCCATGCCCGCCTTCACCTCGGCGATGGCGTCGGTGGCCCCGCCGCTGCGGACCCAGTTGCCGAGCGCGGATCGGTGGATCGCGTCGATGAGGGCGGCAAGGGCCGTCGCCTGGAAGGGCGGGGCGTCGGCCGGAAGGTGGTCGCGCAGGAACGACCGGGTGAGCACCACGTAGCGCTCGTGTTCGATGACCTCGCGTTTACGAAGCTCGGGTACGACACGCGTCAGTTTGTATCGTCGGAGGACGAGCTCGGGCCGACTGAGAAAGTCGCGCAGTGACTCCTCGGTGGCGGCGATGACGGCCTCCACCGGGTCCGTCTCGGGGGTGGCGTCGACGAGGCACCGCTCGACGAGCCCGAGGCGTTCGGTGTGGTCCGGAAACGCGAGCTCGTCCTTGCTCTCGAAGTGTCGGAAGACGGTGCGGCGGGACACACTCGACGCCTCCGCGACGGCTTCGACGGTGACGTTCGCGTAACCCTCGTCGAGGAACAGGGCCATTGCCGTCTCCGAGATCCGGTACTTGGTCTCGAGTATTCTGCGCGACGTCACCGACAGGTGCCCTCTCCTGATCTGGTGGTGCGCGACGTGCCGTTCCCGCGCATCGTGCGGTTCACCGAACTCCGTAACCCTGCGCTGTGCCTGCGGCGGCTCACGGCTCACGCCTCGTCGGGCCGGCTTCGTCCGCGGTGCGGCGCGCCGAACGGCGCTGCTGCCAGGCCAGCCACTGGTGACGAACGGTACCCCAGAGCCCACGGCGGAACAGCAGCACCACGAGGACGAAGACCGAGCCGGTGACCAGGTCGATGCCGTCGAAGCCGGACGAGGCGAGGTAGTCGGCGAGCATCACGACCAGGAACGCGCCGAGGACGCCGCCCCACAGCGTGCCGATCCCGCCGAGCACCGTCATCAGCACGACTTCGCCGGAGGTGCTCCAGTGGAGTTCGGTCAGCGCGACGAACCCGTGGTTGATCGCGAACACACCGCCAGCCAGGCCGGTCAACCCGGCGGAGAGCACGAAGGCGACGACCTTGTACTTGTCCACCTCGTAGCCGAGCGCCCGCGCGCGCTGGCTGTTGTCGCGGATCGACACCAGGACCCGTCCGAACGGCGAGTGCACGATCCGCCAGGCCGCCCACATGCCGAGCAGAAGAATCGGCAGGGCGGCGTAGTAGAAGTAGAACGAGTCGGTCTCCACCAGCTCGATGCCGAAGAACTGCCGGGGTACGCCCTGCAGCCCGTTCTCGCCACCGGTCAGGTCGCTCCACTGGTAACCGACGAAGTAGACCATCTGCGCGAAGGCGAGGGTCACCATCGCGAAGTAGATCCCGGACCGGCGCACCGACAGGTACCCGGCGGGAAGGGCGAGGATCATCGCGAACAGCGCGCCGCCGATGATGGCCACCGGAAACGGCACGCCGTAGTTCGTCGCGATCAGGCCCGTCACGTAGGCCGAGCTGCCCCAGAACGCCGCGTGTCCGAAGGAGAGCAGGCCCGTGTAGCCGAGCAGGATGTCCAGCGCGATCGCGAACAACGCCATCGCGACGATGTCCATCGCCACCGGCGGATAGACGAGCCAGGGCAGCGCCAGCGCCGCCACCAGACCGGAGGCCAGCAGCACCCATCGCAGCCTCGGGTTGGCCGTCGCGACGACCGGATGTGCCTCGGTGACCGGGGCTGGAGTAACAGTGGACTGGGTCATGCCGTCGCCTCCTTGCGTCCGAACAGTCCGGCGGGGCGCACCAGGATGACCAGGGCCATCAGGACGAAGATCAGGATTTGCGCGAACGTCGGGGCGTAGGCCTGACCGAAGGCCTCCACCAAGCCCACCAGGAAGCCCGCGACCACGGCACCGACGATCGAGCCGAGCCCTCCGATGACCACGACCGCGAAGAGGATGATCGCGAAATTGTTGCCCATGTCGGCCGTGATCGCGCGGAACGGTGCGGCGAGCACGCCGGCCAGGCCGGCGATCGCGACGCCGAAGCCGAAGACCGGAGTCACCCACCGGCCGACATTGATGCCCAGGGCTCGGGCGAGCTCGGGTCTCTCGGTCGATGCCCGGACGATCATGCCAACCCTGGTCCGCGTCATCACCAGCCAGACGAGCACACAGATCGCCACGGAGAAGAAGAGCACGAAGAGCTGATAGCGGGGCAGGACGACGCCGGCCAGCTCCACGCGTCCCTGGAGCGCCTCCGGAGGCGTGTACGGCAGCCCGGAGACGCCGTACTTCTGCTTGACCAACTCGACGAGGACGAGGGTGAGCCCGAACGTGAGCAGGAAGTTGTAGAGCGGGTCGAGACGGAGCAACCACTGCACGAGCAGCCGCTCCACCACGACGCCGAAGGCGAACATCAGCACCGGCACCACCAGCAGCGACCACCACAGCGTGAGGTTGAGGGTGTCGAGCAGGACGGCCGCGGCCACCGCGCCCAGCATGTAGAACGCGCCGTGGGCGAAGTTCACCACGCCCAGGACGCCGAAGATGATCGCCAGTCCCAGGGCGGCCAGCGCGTAGAAACTGCCGGCC
This sequence comes from Micromonospora sp. NPDC002411, assembly GCF_053592955.1. Taxonomy (NCBI): domain Bacteria; kingdom Bacillati; phylum Actinomycetota; class Actinomycetes; order Micromonosporales; family Micromonosporaceae; genus Micromonospora; species Micromonospora sp. NPDC002411. The sequence goes on from NZ_JBSFBM010000010.1 coordinate 21,224, forward strand.
GCCAAGCCCTGTACGGCGTACTGCAGCAGTGCGTTCATAGGTTCCTTCCCCCCTGCTGAACCTGGGCGGCGAGGGACGCCTCAGGCTTGCGAAGCCGGACCATCCCGCTCACATCGAGCAGGCGGACGCGTCGGCGGGCGGGAATGCCTTCGCCGCGGGAATCGTGGTCACGATCTCCTCGTAGTCCCAGGGTTCCTTCACCTCGGACGGCTGCTTGACGCGGGCCAGGTACGCGTCGTGGACGACGAGGTGGTCCTTGGCGCGGACTTCGCCGTTGCGCAGGAACATGTCATTGATCTTCTTGCCTTCGAGTTTGCCGACGACCGCGTCGGCGTCGTCGGTGCCGGCTTCCTGGACCGCCTCCAGGTACTGGAGCGCGGCGGAGTAGTTCCCAGCGTGTTCGAAGGTCGGCCGGGTGCCGGTCTCGTCGCGGAACCGGTCCGCCCACGCGCGCGACTCCGCGTCCATGTTCCAGTACCAGGCGTCAGTGAACATCGTGCCGGCGAACTGTTCGACGCCGAGGGAATGGATGTCGGTGATGAGCATCAGCCCCACTGCCAGGTTGATGCCCTTGTCCTTCAACCCCGACTCGTTGAACTGCTTGACCACGTTGATCAGGTCACCGCCCGCCTGCATCGTGCCGATCACGTCAGGGCTGGTGCTGCCGGCCTTGGTGAGGAAGGTCGCGAAGTTGTCGTTCGGGAACGGCGTCGGGATGGTGCCCTGGACGGTGCCGCCCGCGCCCTTGATCGCCTCGGTGAAGGACTTGGTCATGTCCTGGCCGAACTGGTAGTCGGGGTAGATGATGTGCCACTTCTTGTCGCCGTTCTGGGTGACAGTGGTGCCGGTGCCGTTGGCGAGCATGTAGGTGTTGTACGCCCACTGGAAGGTGTACTTGTTGCACTGGGCGCCGGTCAGTTCGGTGGTCGCCGCGCTGACGTCGAGGAACAGCCTCTTGTGGCTCTTCGCCTGGTTGGCGACGGCCAGGGCGGCGGACGAGGTCGGCACGTCGAGGATGACGTCCGCGCCGCCGCGCTCGTACAGCTCCTTCGCCTTGGTGTTGGCGATGTCCGGCTTGTTCTGGTGGTCGGTCGACGTCACCTCGATGTCGTCGACGACCGCCTTGTCGCCGTACTTCTTCGTGTAGTCGGCCACGGCCATCTTCACGGCCTTGACGGAGTTGGGCCCCGAGGCGTCCTTGTAGATGCCGGACTGGTCGTTGAGGATGGCGAGCACCAGCTTGCCGTCGGTGAAGTCACCACCCGATCCGCCGGGGCCGCCGCCACCGCAGGCGCCGAGGAGCAGGACTCCGGTCATGGCCACGGCACCCGCCCGAATCTGCTTGCTGGTCATGGTGGTTCTCCTTGTCTGGAGTCGGTGCGTCGCGTCGACTGCTCGACGGTCAGATGCCGAGATGCTTGAGCAGCTCGCCCTCACGCCGCCGGAAGTCGGAGTTGTCGAGGGTCTCGACGATGCGGCCCTGGCTGAGCAGGTAGTGCCGGTCGGCCACGGTGGCCGCGAACGTGACGTTCTGCTCGATGAGCAGGATGCCGACGCCGGTGGCCTTGATCTGACGGATGATCTCCCGGATGCGGGCCACGACCACCGGGGCCAGACCCTCGGAGGGCTCGTCCATCAGCAGCAGACAGGCGCCGGTCCGGAGTGCCCGGGCGATGGCCAGCATCTGCTGCTCACCACCGGACAACGTGGTGCCTCCGGCCTTGCGGCGGCCGGCGAGTTCCGGGAACGCCTCGTAGACCTGCTTGAGCGTCCAGGCCCGCCCGGAGACGGTGGGTGGAAGAAGCAGGTTCTCCTCCACGGTGAGGCTCGCGTAGATGCCGCGGTCGTCCTGCACCCAGCCCATGCCGGCGCGGGCCCGCTGGTGTGCCGGCATGCGGGTGACGTCGCGGTCGAGGAAGGAGACGGCTCCGCTGACCTGCCGGTGCAGGCCGATCAGGCACCGCACGAGGGTGGTCTTGCCGGCACCGTTGCGTCCGACCAGGGTCACGACCTCGCCCTCGCCCACACGCACGTCCACCTCGTGCAGCGCCTGCGCCTCGCCGTACCACGCACTCAGACCGGTGGCTTCAAGCATGGTCGGCCTCACCCAGGTAGGCGGTGATGACCCGTTCGTCGTTGCGGACCTCCTCGTAGGGGCCCTCCGCGAGGATCCTGCCCTGTTGCAGCACCGTCACCCGGTCCGCCAGACTGCCGACCACGTGCATGTTGTGGTCGACGAACACGACGGTGCGGCCCGCGGCGATGCGTCGGACCAGCTCGATCGTCCGGTCGACGTCCTCGATCCCCATCCCGGCCGTCGGTTCGTCGAGGAGCATCACCCGTGGGTCCAGTGCCAGCACCAGTGCCAGTTCCAGCGCGCGCTTCTGCCCGTAGGTCCTCGGCGTTGAGCCCGCCGTCACGCAGCAGCACCAACCGCAGCCGGGTGCCCTCGCCGTCGTCGTCGTCGGTCGGGTCGGCGAAGATGTCGCGCTCCCCCTCGGCCAGGCCGCCGAAGACGCCGTCGAGCAGGCCGACCCGGCCCCGACCGGCCTCACCCAGCGCTCCGGTGACCACCGGGTAGCGGGCGTTGGCGGACAGGGTGTCGCCGAACCGGCGGGCGGCCACCGTCGCCAGCGGGGACGAACCCCAGACGATCGGGATCGAACCGGCCAGCCCCAGGGCCAGCGACTTGGCCGGGTTGACGAACGACTCCGCGGCGGACCGACAGCGGTCGGCGTCCGCGTCGAGCCGGGCCGCGGTCTCCGCCAGGTCCGCCTCGTTGACCTTCACGAGCCCGAGGGAACGGGCGGCGAGCAGGACCGGCACGGTGAGCGCCCAGAGGCTGGCTCGCGCCGGCGCACGCCGGGGCACCGGAATGAACGGCGCCCGGGCCTGCTCGGCGATCGACTGCAACTGCGAGTCGGGAGCGCCCACGGCGACCAGTCGGGCACCGCGTCGGTGCGCGGCCTCCGCCGCGCCGAGCGCCTCCGGGCTGCGGCCCGACGCGCTCACCGCGATCACCACGTCGGCCGCGCCCACCCAGCCAGGCACGCCCGCGCTGCGGTGCCCGATGATCGGGACCGGGCAGCGGGGTCCGGCGACAGTGGCCAGCACATCCCCGGTACGCCCCGCCGTGCCGATGCCGGCGATGACCACGGCTCGGGGCCGCCCGTCGTCGGCGAGGACCGACAGGTTCGCCTCGGCGGCCAGGGCGGCGCTCTCCCGGACCTGCGCACCGGCCGACGCCGTGTGCCGGAGCATGCCACCCGGGTCGTGCTCGGCCAGCGCGTCCGGGTTGTCGAGCAGGGCCTCGTCGGCGTCGCGACGTCCGCTGACCCCGGCCGTACCGTCGATCATGAGGGCTGCCCCCCACTGCCGCCGCGCGCCTCGTCGAGCAGCAGCACCGGCACGTCGTCACGGACCTCGAAGATCCGGCCGCACTCCGTGCAGGTCAACGTCTGCGCCTCGGCATCGTAGGTGAGCGGGGCGTGGTGCGTGTCCGGACAGGCAAGAATCTCGAGCAACTGCGGATCCAGGGCCATGGCACGGCTCCTTCCACGTGTGCGGCTTCACCGACGGCGGTGCCGACCGGCGCAGGCGATCTTATCGGCGAACGCGGTCGAGCACGTCGTCCCGGAGCGAGACCATCCGATCACGGGAGGGCGCCTCGACGTTGAGCCGCAGCAGCGGCTCGGTGTTGGACGCACGCAGGTTGAACCAGGCGCCGTCGGGGAAGCGCAGGGTGAGCCCGTCCATCTCGTCGGCCACCGCGTCGGGGTACGCGGCCCGCACCTCGGCCACCGCCGCAGCCTGGTCGGTCACCGTCGAGTTGATCTCGCCGGAGGCGATGTAGCGCTCGTACTCGCCAGCCAACACGGACAGCGGCAGCGACTGCTCGCCCAACGCCGCCAGGGTGTGCATCGCCGCGAGCATGCCGGTGTCGGCGAACCAGAAGTCGCGGAAGTAGTAGTGCGCGGAGTGCTCGCCGCCGAAGACGGCGTTCGTGCGGGCCATCTCCGCCTTGATGAAGGAATGCCCGACCCGGGCGACCACCGGCTGCCCACCGTGCTCACGGATGATCTCCGCGACCGCGCTGGAGGTGATCAGGCCGTGGATCACCGTGGAACCCGGGTGCTTGGCCAGCTCACGCGCGGCGACCAACGCGGTGATCGCCGACGGTGAGACCGGCTCGCCCCGCTCGTCCACCACGAAGCACCGGTCGGCGTCGCCGTCGAAGGCCAACCCGATGTCGGCGCCGTGCTCGACAACCGCGCGCTGGAGGTCCACCAGGTTCGCCGGGTCCAACGGGTTGGCCTCGTGGTTGGGGAAGCTGCCGTCCAACTCGAAGTAGAGCGGCACGATCTCCAGCGGCAGCGGCGACAGGGCGGCGTCACCCAGCACGGTCGGGACGGTGAAGCCACCCATCCCGTTACCGGCGTCGACGACCACCTTCAACGGCCGGATGCCCGAGAGGTCCACCAGCTTGCGCAGGTAGCCGGCGTAGTCGGGGAGCAGGTCTCGCCGCTCGGCCGGCCGGGTCGGCTCACCGGCCGGACGGGCTTCGCCGGAGTCCAGAAGGGCCTGGGCCCGCTCCCGGATCTCCGCCAGACCGCTCTCCTGGCCGATCGGACGGGCACCGGAACGGCACATCTTGATGCCGTTGTACTGCGCGGGGTTGTGGCTGGCCGTGAACATCGCGCCGGGCAGGTCGAGCGAGCCGGAGGCGAAGTAGAGCAGGTCCGTGGAGGCGAGCCCGATCTCGATCACCGAGCGCCCCTCTGCCCGTACGCCGGCGGCGAACGCGGCGGCCAGCCCGGGCGAGGTGGCCCGCATGTCGTACCCGACGACGACCGCGTCGCCCGGCTCGTCAGTGGAGTTGAGCAGCTGGGTGAACGCCGCCCCGAGCGCCTCGGCGGCTCGTTCGTCCCACTGGTCCGGCACCGTCCCTCGAACGTCGTACGCCTTCACGATCTGGGACAGATCAGACACGTGTTCCACTCCTAGGCCGCAAGTTAGACACCGATCCTGAGCCTAACGGAGGCACCGGTTCGTGCCTGCCTCAGCCGGGGAGCCGAGGAATGAAGACTGTGTGGCCACCCTCGTCGGTGGGCGGCTTCCCGGTCTGCGGTGAGCCAGGCATCGGCTGCGTCGCCTCTGGCACAGCACCGGCACCGCCCGACGGTGCACCGTAGACCCCGCCGGCGGCGGGTCGCGGCGACGGCGCCGCACCCCAGCTCGGGGCTGGAGGCTGCTGGCCGTACACCTGACCTGGGTGACCGGGCGCGGCCGGGGGCCTACCACCGGCGCGGTAGGTCGTGCCGCCGGGGTTGCCCGGCAACGCGCCCGGCAACTCGTCGGACGGCTTGCGGTCCTGCCGCGACCGCCGCAACAGCAGCACGACGAGCAGCAGACCGACAGCCACCATCACGATGCCGAAGAACATCACCGGCGACCCTCCGCCGGACGACTCCGCGGCAGCCGGCTTGGTGTCCGGCGCGCTGGACACCAGAGCTGCTGGGTTCACCGCCTCGTCGACTGTCGCGACCTCGGTGGGAGTCGGGGTGGGAGACGGCGTCTTCGACGGCGTCGGCGACGGGGTCACCCGCGCACCGGTCACCCGGGCCGTATCGCTGTGGTTACCCAACGTCTGACCCTCGGCGCTGAGACCCACGCCGGTCACGACGAGCCGACCCCCGGGGACACCCGCGGCGATCGCCACCCGGTACCGCACCGTGATCCCCTTGCCCTTGCACAGCCTTGGCTTCGCAGGCGACGTCTGCGCGGTCTGCACCGTGCCAGTGCTGCCCGACACGCCCACCGGAAGCCAGCGCCCGTCCGCGGCGACCTCGACAGTCACCTGTTCCGGCTGGAGACCTTCGAGGCGCAGACCCAGCGCGGTACGCAGGATGACGCACCCGTCGGTGCGCTTGCGTACCGCGACGTTCACCCCCTGCGGAGAACCACCGGCGGCGAAGCTGCTGGCCGCACCGACCCGGACCACGTCGCTGTCGGCAGACGCCGGCGACGCGCCGAGCAGCACCAGGCCGCCCACCAGAGCGCAGACCGCCGCGAGCCGCGTCGTACGTCGACGCACCGTCATGATCACCTCGCCGTTCTCCCCGGGTGGGGTCCGCAGGACAGGCTACTACCGGCCCATCCAACCCACCGGTCATAGAGCGGCCCGGATGTGTGCGGCGTTACGGTTTACGGCCCAGCCCGTCGACCTGCGGAGAAGATGAGCATCGCACCGGTTCACCGCAGGCCGAGCGGGCGCCCGGCACGGTCGGTCGAGCCTCGATTAGTCGGCTTGTTGGGCCTGGGCGAGGGCGTCGCGGCTGAGGCGGTCGGCGGTGCGGGTGGTCTCCGGCAGCCGGTAGCGCGGGGACAACGCGACCACCTGCGCTGTCGCGTTCTCCAGGCTCATCCGATGCCCGACGCTGACGAAGACCGGCTTCACGCCGTCCTGGGTACGCAGCACCCGGCCGACGACGTCACCGCCGTCGCGGAGCGGCGACCAGGCACCCCGCTGGTCAGCCGGCGGATCCCACGTCCCGACCAGTGGTGTCTTCCCCACCCCGATCGCGGGCAATCCGGTGACCACCCCGAGGTGACAGGCGAGACCGAACCGACGCGGATGGGCGAGCCCGTGCCCGTCGCAGACCAACAGTTCGGGCACAACGGTCAGGCGGTCCAGTGCGGCGAGCAGCGCGGGCAACTCACGGAAGGCGAACAACCCCGGCACGTAGTCGAACGCGGGCCGTCCCACGCTGACCGCAGAATCAACGACCTCCAACGTCCGGGCGTCCAGCACCGTCACGGCCGCCGCCAGAAGGTCACCACCCTGGGAGTACGCGACATCCAGGCCGGCCACCGTCGCAGGCGCGCTCGGCCCCGGCCCGACCAGGTCGACCAGCGGCCGCAACTCCTCCTGTACGGCCACCGCCTCCGCCACACTGCCCGGCCCCACCGGCTGTGTGCCGATGTCCGGCCCTGCGTCCGCCCCCGAGCGTGATCCACTCGACTTCACGGAAACGGGGCTATCCCACAGCGCTGGATGCCCCGTCTTCCTGAAACCGGAGTCGATCACGGTCGGTGCGGTCCGTCCGCGTCGACGCTGGTGGCACTGCCGTCCGTCGCACGCTGGCCCGAGTGGTCACGCTCGTCGCCCTGGGCCGGGAGACCTGCCGGGGCAGACTCGACGGACTTTCGACCTCTCACCAGGCCGAGGCCGACCGCGATGGCAACGCCCAGGGCGACGCCGAAAGCCACCCCACCCTTCGCACCGAACACGGGGATGCCGACAGCCAAACCGATCGCAATGCCAACCGGCCATGCCCAGACAGTGGACCAGGTGCTCTCCGAGCCGGATCTCGCCATGCGTCGATCTTATTCGGACACACCAACTCTCGCGCCCACCCCGCCCGCTTACCGTGCCACCGGAGACCGCCGGTCAGGCAAGACCCACATCCGCTTCCAGCGCCGCCAGGTCCCGCTCCGCCTCGTCCAACGACTTCGCGTCACCACCGAAGACCGCCTGCTCGTAACGCTCCCCCGCCAGCACCAACCGAGCGTCCAACCCTTCGGCCGTCACTGGCCCTCCCTCCCGTCGACCAACTCGCGGAGCAATGCCTACGCCGCTCTCGCGATGTCCGGGTCCGCTCCGGGATCACCAGCCGCGCGGAGCTGCTCCTCGAACATCACGAACGTCCGCTTTCGGATTCCGTGAATAAGTGCCCGTTCCTTTGCCGTCAGGTGTCGATCTTCGGCCTTCGCCACATCCCTGACCGCCTGCACCGTCTCGTAGAGCGCGAAGATCGGGCCGTCACCTTCGAGGTAGTGAGCCCGAAAACGCTCCACCTCCTGCACGAACTCCTCAGGGGTACGCCGAAAAACTTCGCCGCCGACGTCGAAGACGATCTCATCGAAGAGGTCGTTCTCCTCCCGCCAGCCGCCAGTATCGATGGCAACCCGCCATACCCTGGCGCCACCGTCAGGTGACTGCACGATCTTCACCGGCGACTGGTAATAGAGGTAGTACGACGGGAGCACCAAGCCCGGCATTCGAACCATCAAGCATTCCCCTCGTAGGTCGACTGCAATGCCTGCCAGAACAGCTTTTGCTCGCGTTGGAGGATCCCGTTTGCGATGGCCCACTCGCGTCTCGTCAGGCAGCGGCCCTCAGCGCGGGCCAAGGCCTCGACATCACGGCGAACCTCATATAACGCATGCTCCCAGACCGCTACGGCGTCGAGCGCCGCGAGGTGCAGGCGGAACTCTCCGAGGTGCTCATTCCGCATCCGCAGTACGAGTTGTATATCCCGGTAGCCGCTGTCTTCGGGAGATATGAACCGATCCTGAAAACTCACGACCTCGACGTCTGGGTGCTCGCGTATCCGCTCAAGCGCGGCGTACAGGTCGTTGAGGTTGCGGAACTCAACCTTCGCAGCAGCAAGGTCGAGCAGCTTGGACGCATCGCCTCGATACTTGTCCACCTTGTCCTCGGCTCGACGGCGGCCCTTGGGTTGCGAACGCCAGCCGGGCTCACCGACACGGTGATCACCCACCTGGGCCAGGGACACTGCCAACTGGTTCAGCTCCGCCTGGGCAACGACAGCTGCCGCGTAGAGGCCGTCCAGGTATTGCTGGCGATAAGAAGGGTCAGCCTGACGGCGCATGTCGAATCCCGGCTGGGTCACCGGATCATCCGGTAGTTGGATGCTCGCGCTGATCCGCCGCTGCTCGTCAGTGAGCGGCGTCGGCTGTGGCTGGTCCGCTTCGTTGTCGGTCGCCGCCTCCAGCCCCACAGCACTCTGCTGGGCGACGTCGTCCAACACCTCCGCGAGGACGTCGATGGCCTGCTGATGACCAGCCAGGTGGTAGAGGGTCATCGGGCGCGCGGTCAGCGAGTTCGCCAGTTCGGGTGTGGACAGGATCAACCGAGCCAGATCGGGGTGCCGCACCAACTGCCTGGTCAGGTGCCTGGCTAGTTCCGGTTCGTTCGCGGGCGGCTCCCGGTGGGCGCGGTCGAGCATGTCGCGGACCCGGCTGTCGGCAAAGAGCCGCGCAACATCCCGAGCCGACGCCTCGTCCAGATCCGGATGTAGACGACGGAGCGCTGATGGGTCGACCGCTGTTGCGAACTCGACCGGACTCACGCCAGCCGCGAAGATCTCATCCAGGCTGCCGGCCACCGACATGAGGCCGGCCGGGCCGGCGCTCGGGGACGGTTGGCCCCGATCAGCGCTGGACGAGGCGTCGATGGGCTCCCCGCCCGGCGAGGGCGACGCCGAGCCCGGGCCGTCCAGGAGTAGGTACATCCGGTTGACGTACGGGTCACCGTGGCCGCCGCTGTCGTACGTCGAGGGGTGGTCCGGGAGATCCGGCCGCTCGCTGAACCGGCCTCGGGGTAGCCCGCCGAGCGGCATCGGTCGGCCGTCGCCGCCCAGCACCAGCGCGTCGATGCCGACCACGTCGGGGTACAACGGCCGGTCCCGGACCACACCGGTCTGCGGGTCGACGTAGAGCACGGTGCCGTTCTGGTTGAGCGCCACCCAGGCGTGCGAACCGCCGTGTGCCCACTCGGTGACCAGGAACGCGTAGCTGCCGTGGCCTCCGAGGAGCAGCTGGTCTCGCAGGTTGCGGTACCCCCGGTCGGCGGCCTGCCGTGCCTGCTCGGCGTACGTGCGTTGGCCGGACGGGGCGAGGAGTTGCTGGAAGCGCCCGCCGGTGATGTCCTCCACCCGGCCTGGGCCGCCGGCCTCGCCACGGATGGGTCGACGGATGTCACCGTCCAGGTAGCCGTCGAAGGTGCGGGGCGCGGACACCCGGGGCCGCCCGTGGACCCAGGTCTCGAACAACGACAGCGTGCAGTCCAGGCAGTTGATGCCCCGGGTGGCGTCGGCGGTGGGACCTCCGTCGTTGAGGAGCCGGAACCAGCCGCCCCTCCGTGGGTCGGCGGTGCGGGTGATGGTGCCGTCCTGCTCGCGGGGCATCTGCCGTTCCACGTCGACCTGGTGCAGGGCGAGCGGCGGGCGAAGCCCTCCAGGCTGCCCGTACGGCCGGGAGTCGTCGATCGGTGGAGGATCGTCGTCGCCGGTGAGCCGGGACGGGCCGGAAGTCTCCACAGCGCCGAGCGCGAGCGCGCCCACGTCCCGGTTGGCGTGTTCGAAGGTGGCGGCCTCGATGTCCACGACCGGCGGTGCCGTGGTGCCGGCCAGCACCGCGTCTGCCAGGTCACGCCATTGGGCGTACGCGCGTGCTTCGTCGTTCGCGGCCCGCTGCCAGCCGTCGGCCCACTGCCGGTGACCTGCCTGGTGCAACTGTCGGGCGTAGGTCGCGTACTCGATTGCCCTGCGATCGTGCTCTGCGGCCCGGGCGCGCAGTCGGGTCGCCTCTGCCTGGCGGCGGTTGTGCTCGAAGCCGGTCCGCTGCGATTCGTAGTGGCCCTGGTACCGCCGCCGCTCGGCGGCTTCGGCCTCGGCGGCCCACTGCGCGGCGTAGAAGTCGTCGGTCTCCGTTGCCGACACGACCGGGTCGCCGAAGACCAGGTCGACGGGGATCGACGCCCTGCCCCGGGCCGGATGCTCGGGTGCCGGGGCCGGTGCGCGCACGGTTGATGTGGTTGCGCGGGACGGTACGGCGGAACGGCCCACCACCGTCGGGGTCGTCCCGACCAGCGGGGCAGCTGAGGTGCCCGGCGGCATCGAGCCGGGGACGGTTGTCGGTGTGGGCGTGCCGGTCGACGGAGACCAGGCGACCGGACCGGCGGTGTGCGGCGGGCTCGTGGGCTGGCCCGGCGTGACACCGGTGGCTGGCCCACCGACCGGCTCGACGGTGCCGGCCACGGGTGCGGCCACCGACGACAACCTCGGATCAGCGGCCACCGACGACAGCGTCGGATCGGTTGCCACCTGCGGCAGCGTCGGGCCGGAGTCGATCGAGGACAGCGCCGAGTCGGCCACTACCGGCGCTGGCCGGCCGGCGTCCCCCGACGACAACGCCGGATCATCAGCCACCGATGACAGCACCGGATCGACGGCCACCGCAGGCAGGACCGAATCCGCAGCCACCGCAGGCAGTGTCTGACCGGCCGCGACCGGTTGTGTGATGGCCGCGTCCGTCAGGAATTGTGCGTTCGTCGACGGCATCGGCTCGGGCGCGCGCAGCGGACCGGCGACGCGGTCCACGCCGGAACTGGCGTCCACCGTTGGTGACGCCGAGACGTGCACGTCGGCGACGGCCGGCGGGTCGGCGCGTAGCGGGGCCACGTCGTTCGATGGCGTGGTCTGCGTCGGAACGACCGGAGAAGAAGGCCCATCCAAACTCGCCCCGGAAGAAGGGGAGGACCCGAGCGCCGCCACCGACGGCAGTGCGGGGCCGACGAGTGAGGCCCCGGCGAGGGCGTTGGTCTGTGCGTCGAGCCGGGCGCGTAGCGCGTGGTCGGTCTGGCCGGTCACCGAGCCGGTGGCTCCGGACGCGGCGGCGCGTGCCACGTCCTCCATCGAGGTCAGGCCCTGGCCGGTGGCGAGGCTGGCAGCGCTGTCGGCGAGCACCTCGCCGGTCATCTCCCGCCCCAGGTGTTCACCGACCCGGGCCGCTCGCCCCGTCGCGTGGCGGCCGAGCCCGGCGAGCGGTGCGACCGCCCCGCCGGCCATCCCGCCGACCGCCGACGCGCCGAGGTCGGTCAGGTCCAGGCCGTGCGCCCGCCCGGTGGAGTTCTGGTACGCCTGGGTGGCCAACGTGACGCCGCTCTCCTCCGCGGCCTCCTCCAGCCCTTCGCGGGCGGCCCGCTTGGCGAGCCCCCGCACCCCGTCCCGGGTGACCTCCTTGGCGGCTCGCTCACCGGCCTCCCGGAGCCCGTGTTTGAGCGACTTGCTGGCCAGTTGGCCCATCAGCCGCTTGATGATCTGTTGGACCAGCAGCCGCGTCGCGCCGATCGCCGCACCGGCGGCCGGGGTGGCGGCACCGGCGGTCAGCACCGCCGCGACCGCCACCGAGAGCAGCTCGATGACCAGGATGCCCAGCTCGATCCAGACTTCGAGCTTGGCGCCCTCGATGTCGCACCCGCATTCCTCGACCAACCGGCCGAGGTCGGCGGTGACCGCGAGCAGCACGGGCAGCGGGGCGTCGGGGTTTTCGGCGATGCCCCGCCAGGCAGCCTCGAATGCCGCGTCGACGGCCCCGACCCCGCCGTAGCCGTTGCGCACCTCGACGGCGGCCGCGGCGGCGTCGGTCTGCGGGCCGGCGAGCACCGAGGCGACGTCGTACCACCGGTCGGCGACGTCCCAGACGGCCCGCTCGTTGCCCTCCGGCCACTGCACACCGACGACCCAGTCGAGGGCCTCGTAGATCCAGCCTGGAACGTCCCAGAGTGCGAGGTCCAGTGGGTGCGGAATCGGGCTGGGCAGCACGCTCATCGGGTGTCCCGGGCCGTCAGGGCTGGTCGGTGAGCCGGCCGAAGCGGGTGGCGTTGGCCCCGTCGGTCTGCACGCTCGCGTCGACCGCGCGGACCACGTCGCCACCCAGCTCGGTGAGCCGGTGCCCGACACCCGCCCAGGCCCGCATGACGGTCTGCTCGATCTCGCGGTAGTTGCGCTCGAACGCGGCGCCGATGTCGTCGCGGCCCCACGGTCTGGCACCGCTGGCGGTCTCGATCGCACCACCCTCGGCCGCTCGGCGGGCCGTCACCGCCTCGCCGGCGAGCCCCAGGTCGGCGCCACCCCGACGCGCCCGGGACGGATCGAGCCAGAGCTGCCCGTCGGTCATTCCTTCACCTCACGCCTGCCGAGCACCGCGTCGGCTCGACCGAGCAGGGCCGCGTAGTTGCCGGTACGCAGGAACTCCACCGAGCCGGAGCCGGCTGGCATGCTCTCGGCGACGAGGTCGCGGGTGGCGTCGGCTGCGGCGGTCGCGGCGGCGTGGACCGTTTCGGTGATTTTTCGGCCGAGTGCCCCCGCGTCGCGCTCGCGGTAGACGGTCGACGCCAGCTCCACCTGGACCAACTCGCCGCGGGCGCCCACTGTCGCGGTGACCTGACCGTCGGCCGACCGTCGGGTCACCCGGAGCTCGGCGAGCCGTGTCTGCAGGTTGTCCAAACCGGACCTGAGCTGCTGGTATTGCCCGTACACGTCGTCGAATCGGGCTCGTAGCTCGCGGTTGACGTGCCGGTCCACGTGTTCGCTCACCGCCGCTCCTCCCGTCACCGTCGGTAGAGCAGCACCATACCGGCTGCCATCGATCCGTGTAGTCCGGTAGTTTCAGAGCGTGATCGACCGTCAGCAGGCCGAACAGCTCGCCGCCACGTGGGCCCGCCGCGACTCGCGGCGCCTGGGCCACGAGTGCACAGCGATGGTGGACGAGTTCGACCTCGGCTACGTCATCACGTCCGTCGTGCCCACCGAGGTGCGGACGGTCCCCGGGGACCTGCCGACGACGGTCATCGACAAACAGACCGGCACGGTCACCACCTGGCCACGGGTGCCGACCGAGGTGGTCGCGGAGTTGTACCGGCGCAGCCAGCCGTCCGGGCCGACCGCTCCCCGCACCGTCGATCCGTCGAGTCTGCTGGTCCGGGAGATCCACCGGGTGGCCACCCCGAACACGTCCGCGCACCTGACCATCGACGGGCGGATCTGGACGGCGGAGGGCGCGAAGGGCGACGTCCCGCTGAATCATCACCCGCTGGTCCGCAGCTATCTCGACGAGTTGCCCCCCGGCGATCTGGTCCGGGGCGGGGAGGCTCACGCCGAGCTGATCGTCGTCTCCGACGTGCTGCACGAGTACGACCACCGCCGGGCCGCCGAAGGCATCGCGCCGATGGGTCGGGCCGAGGCGGCGGCGCTGCTGGAGGGCGCCCGATTCGAGATCTTCCGGATCCGTGAGCCCGGCGATCCGGCTGGTGGTCCCGCCGAACTGCCCTGCGAATCGTGCATCACCTTCCTGATCCGCGCCAACGTCCTGCCGGAGTCGGCTCGGGCGTACACCGAGACCTGGCGTGCGCCGGCGGCGACCGATCCCGACCCTGGTCGCTTCCCGACGGAGGTCGCGAACGCGCTGGTCGCGGCCGGCTGGCGACCACACATCGGAGATCAGATCATGGCCGCCGCAGCCGTGCGGGATGTGACAGCGGTGCCGGGGGCGACCCACCAGCACACGGTCTTTCCGGCGGCTGTGGAGGCGCTGACCGCGTTTCCCAGCCTGGTCGGCGCCCGGCGCGGCCGGGGCGAGCAGGTGTGGATCTCGCGTTTCGACATCCGCCCACACATGATCGCGCACACCGCCGACACACTCGCGGACTTCGGCGCGGTGCTCGGCGTACGCCTCTTCCCGATCGGCACCGAGCAGCAGGACAGCATCCTGGCAGTCGACGAGCGGGGTCGGGTCTTCGCGCTCGACCAGGCCGGTGAGTGGTTCCTCGGCGACACCATCGACACCGCACTGACCACTCTGCTGCTCGGCCGCGCCCCGGCTCGCGTCCGCGACGACGGCACCTGGCAGGCGGACTAGCACTCCAACGTCACTCGTCTAGGGCTCGAGCGTGGCGGGCATGCTGAAGGCGGCGACGTGACGGGCACCGATGAAGGCGTTGCTCTCTACGATCTTCCCGTTCTCGATCCGGAGTACGTCGACGACCAACGCCTCGTAGTGCGGGCTGCCGGGCCGGCGGAGATAGTTGATCAGTGCCGGGCGCCCGTTGGCCGAGGTGGGGAACGTGCGCCAGTCGAGCGGTCGGCCGAGGAACTCCGCGGCCGCGTCGATCCCGACGACCGGCGGCTCGGGGGGCATCGTGATCCGTACGTCCTCGGCGAGCAGTGCCCGGATCGTCTCCGGGTCCTTCGCGTTGGCGTAGCGGCGCAGGATCTCTTCGTCCTCACTGGTGAGCTGCGGGCGGCGCCAGTCCTTCGGGTCCGACGGAGCGCGCCCCCGGAGGGTGTGGCGGGCCCGCTGGAGGAGGCTGTTGATGGCCGCTACGGCGGTGTCGAGCGCGGCGGCGATCTCCTGCGGCGTCCAGCCGTAGACGTCGCGCAGCACGAAGGCCGCCCGCTGCCGCGGCGGTAGGTACATGAGCGCCGCGATCACGGCCAGCTCGACGGTCTCCCGGGCGGCGAGACCGGTCTGCGGATCGTCGGCCATCAGAGCGTCGGGATAGGGACCGAGCTCGGTGGACCACTCCAGCGGATCACCGTACGGCACCGTGCGGTTACCGGCCGCCTTGCGGGTGTCGAGGAAGACGTTCGTGGCGATCCGGTAGAGCCAGGTGCGCGCCGACGCGCGACCCTCGAAGCGGTCGCGAGCCCGCCAGGCACGCAGGAAGGTCTCCTGCACCAGGTCGTCCGCGTCGGTGACGTTCCCGGCGAGGCGGTAGCAGTGCACGTGTAGCTCACGCCGGTGCTCGTCGAAGGCGCGCTGCAGCCAGACCGCCTGCTCGTCAGGCGAGTCGGACATGTGATCTCCCCGGGGCTGACTAATCCTCACAACCGTACTGACGACAGCGGAGCCCATCCGTCATCGGTCACCGATGACGATCGCCGACTCGGTCGTCTGTACCTGTGACCGATCCCCACCGCACGAAGGAGACAGCCATGACGGCAACCCCCGTGCCCAGCGCCGCCGCGCCCCCGGTCGTCGACCGGGAGACCTGGCTGCGTGAGCGCAACGAACTGCTGGTCCGGGAGAAGGCCCATACCCGCGAAGGAGACGCGATCGCAGCCGCTCGTCGTCAGCTGCCGATGACCTTGATGCCGACGGTGACTGTGCGGGGCCCTGGCGGGGACACCCCGCTGGTCGAGGTGTTCGAGGGCCGCCGGATGCTCATCGCCTACTTCCACATGTGGCACGACGGCAAACCGTACGAGCATCAGTGTGAGGGGTGCACCTTCTCGACCTGTCACATGGAGACGTTGGACTACCTGCACGCTCGGGACGTCACCTACGCCGTGTTCTGCCAGGGGCCCTACGACGAAAGTGCCCCATTCGCGGAGTTCATGGGCTACAGGTTCCCCTGGTATTCGGCGAAAGACTCCGACCCGGCTCTGACCGACGGTCGCGGCTTCGGGTTCATCGCGTGCTATCTGCGCGACGGCGACGAGGTCTACGAGACCTACTGGACCACCGGGCGGGGCGTGGAGGCGTTGATGACCACCTACCACGCCCTGGACCTCACGGTGTACGGCCGGCAGGAGAACTGGGAGAACTCGCCTGAAGGCTGGCCGCGGGTCACCGGGCACCCGTGGCGTCTCAACGGCCGCCCCACCGCGCAATGGTCACGCCCCGGCGTCGCACCGCGATGACGTCCCGATGATCGAGGTGATCATGCTCGGGTCGGCCGCGGTGTCAGCCTGCTGCTGTGTCGTGCCGCGGGCGGGCGCTTCCCGCAGAGCCCGCATGCTTGCGGGTGCGATGGTGGCTGTCATGGCCGCCGTGACCCTCGACGCCGCACCGGTTGTGCAGTACGCGGGCGCGCTGCTGCTCCTATCCTTGGCGGTGGCAATCGTCGTCGGCGGTCCGACCGAGCGCGGCGCGGAGGTGGAGTGGCACCGTATGGCCGGGGCCGTGCTCATGGCGCTCGCTGTGCTGATGCATCAACACGGTGAGTCGATGGCTACCCACCACATGGCCGCCGGGCCCGGGACGGACCACGACACCGTCACCGGCCATGACGCGGCACTCGTGTTGCTGCGCGCCGTCACGGCGGCTTACCTCTGCTGGGTGGCGACCGCACTCGTCCGGCTGCGCAATCGACCGATCACGGACCTGCTCCGTTGGGAGCACCTGGCCATGGGGGCAAGCCTCGCGGCCATGATCTTCTTCATGAGCTAGCCGAGCAGGCCAGTCGGCAGATCACCTGACGTTGGAGTAGGGGCCCGGTGCACGGGCCCCGCCTCCGAGATCAGCGAAGCACCTCGACCGTGTTGCGGCGCACCAGGTTCTTGCCCGGCTCGCGGATCTGCTCCATCGCGGCCGAGTTGAGCAGCACGCAACTGCCCGACGGGCCGGTCACCGTCACGGTGGTCGCCCGGTTGTTGTCCAGGTTGGTCACCCGCAGCCGGGTACCCACCGGGAACTGCCCGCTGGTGGCCCCCGGCCCGGCGGCCTCCTCGAAGAAGGTGATCGCACCCGAGCACGCCGAACGGGGTGCCGGGCCGGACGCGGCGGGCGACGCGGCACCGGGGCGTACCGTTCCGGGTGCCGGTGCGGCGGCAGGCGGCGCGGCACCGTCGAGGCGCTCCACCACGTTGCGGCGGATGACGTTCTTCCCGGGCTCCCGGACCAGCTCCATGGCGGCGGCGTTGAGCAGCACGCAACTACCCGACGGGCCGGTCACTGTCACGGTGGCCGCCCGGTTGTTGTCCAGGTTCGTCACCCGCAGCCGGGTACCCACCGGGAAGCGGTCGCTGGTCGCCGCAGGCGCCCCGCCCTCCGCGGAGAAGGTGACCGAGCCGGAGCAGACGGACGACCGTGTCGGGGCGGTGCCGGCGAACCCCAGGTTGGTCCCCACCGCGACACCCGCCGCGGCGAGCACCGCCACGCTCGCCGCCAGCACGTGCTTGCGCTGCACCCTCATCGCCGTCACTCCCGTCCTCGGTGTTTCCGTCACCGCCTGGTACGGACGGGACGGGCCTACCGTTCAGCCGGCACGGGAATCGATCTAGCGACGGTCAGGTCCACCGGCCCGTACCGGGTACGTGGCGCCCCGGTGATCAGCGCCCAGTAACGGTCCCCGTACGACCAGTGCCACCACTCGGTCGGGTAGTTCACCATCCCGGCGCCACCGAGGGCGTCCACCATGATCTGCCGGTTTCGGCGGGCGGTCGCGCTGATGGTGGGCGCGTCGGTGAAGCAGGCGTCGGCACTGTCCTCCGGGGTGGCGTCGATGGCCGTGCCCAGGTCCAGTTCCACGCCGTCGTCGGTGCACAGTGTCAGGTCGACGGCCCCGCCCGTGCTGTGCGGGGCCACCTCGACCGGTGAGACGAACTTGGTGGTCTCGCGATGCAGTCGCTCCGGGGACCAGTCCGGGTGCCGGCGACGCAGCTCGTCCCGGTAACCCGTGAAGATCGCCAGCTGCGACTGGTACGGCCGGTAACCCTCGACCACCAGCAGGCGCAGCCCGGCGGGCAGGGCACGCTGCGCGGCCAGCAGGCGGTCCACGACCTCGGCGCGCAGCCGGGCGTACGCCCCGGCGGGGTCGACCGCGCGGCCGTCGAGGCGCAACTCGGGCAGCGCCCGTAGGTCGACCAGCGGGTCGCCGTCGTCGGAGCTGGGTACGGCGGCCACCCGGGGATCGGAGAGCAGGATCATCGGATGCTCCCCGCCGTCGTCGCGGGCCGTCCGGCGTGCCGGACGCGGGCCAGCTCGACGAGTCGGTCCACCACCTCCCGGTAACCGACACCGACAGCGGCCCACACCTTCGGGTACATCGAGTGCGCGGTGAAACCAGGCATGGTGTTCAGTTCGTTGACGTACACCGAACCGGTCGTCTCGTCGTAGAAGAAGTCCACGCGGGCCAGGCCCCAACCACCGATCGCGGCGAACGCGCGCAGTGACAGGTCACGGATCAGCTCGGTCACCTCGTCCGGCAGGACAGCGGGAACGATCATCGGGTCGGCGTCGCCGAAGTACTTCTGCTGGTAGTCGAACCAGCCCCCGGCGACCCGCACCTCACCGACCGCCGACGCCTCGGGGCGCGAGCCGCCGAGCACCGCGCACTCCAGCTCACGACCGGTGACCCCCTGCTCGACAATGACGAGCTGGTCGTGGCGGAGCGCCTCCTCCACGGCGGCGGCCAGGTCGTCGCCCTCGCCGACCCGGGTGATGCCGATCGAGGAACCCATGCTGGCCGGTTTGACGAAGAGTGGCCGGCGCAGCCCGACGACCAGTTCCTCCGGGTCGTCGGCCCCCCGGTAGGTGTGCGAGTCGAAGGCGACGTACGGGGTGACCGGGATGCCCTCGGCCCGCAACGCCCGCTTCATCGCCACCTTGTTCATGCCCACCGCCGAGGCGAGGATGCCGCACCCGACGTACGGCACGTTCAGCGACTCCAACAGCCCCTGCACCACACCGTCCTCACCGAACGGCCCGTGCAGCACCGGGAAGACCACGTCCAGCTCGGCGTGCACGGCGCCGGGTGCGTTGCCGGCGGCCACCTGCACGACTCCCGGGCACGGGCCACTCCGGAGCTCGACGGCCGGGCCGGTCACCACCAGTTGGTCGTCGATGGCCCGCTCTCCGGCCGGCCGGTCCCGCAACTCGGCCAGCACCGAGTCGGGCATCAGCCGGAACCCGCCGTTGCGGGTGACGCCGATGGCGACCGTGCGGTAACCGCTGCCGGCGAGCGCCCGGGCCACACCGAGCGCGGACGCGCAGGACACTTCGTGCTCCGCCGACGGACCACCGAACAGGATCCCGATCCGAATGGGCGCGCTCACGCCGCCACCCCTTCCGCCGCCGTCACGGCGATGGGCCGCTGGACCACCAACCGCGCCAGGAGCGACGCCTCGACGTTCCCGCCGGTCAGCACCACGCCGACCGTCCGCCGCCGGCCGAAGCCCACGCCCGCGTCGCCGGAGAGCCGTAGCGCACCGGCCAGGCCGGCCGCACCGGACGGCTCGGCGAGCACCTTGAACTCCATCAGGATCAGCCGGAACGCCGCGCTGATCTCGTCGTCGTCGACCCGGACGACCCCGCGCAGCGCGTCGCGCACGATGGCGAACGGCAGCTCACCCACGCAGGACGGCCGCAGCCCGTCCGCGATCGTGGGCGCCGACGCGACCGGCACGCGCACACCGGCCGCCAGGCTGCGGGCGAGCGAGTCACAACCCACCGGCTCCACGCCGTACACCTCGATGCCTCTGCCGGCCGCGGCCAGGCACGCGCCGGCCACCCCACCACCACCACCGACGGGTACGACAAGCGCGTCCAGTGGTGTGCCCGCGCGCTCGGCCTCCTCGATCAGCTCCAGGCTGGCCGTGCCCTGCCCGGCGATGACGTCCGGGTGGTCGTACGCGTCGACGACGGGGTGACCACTCTCGTCGCTGAGCCCGTTGGCCGTCGTCACCCGTTCCTCGACGTCGGTGCCGGCGAGCACCACACGTGCCCCCGCCGCACGGGCCCGGTCGACCTTCGTCGGTGCCGCGTCGACCGGCAGGACCACTGTCGCCGCGAGCCCGTGCTCCCGGGCCGCCAACGCCACCGCTATCGCGTGGTTGCCGGTGCTCTGTGCGATCACACCGGTGTGGCCGGCCGCGGCGAGCCGACCGACCGCCCGCAGCGCGCCCCGCATCTTGTACGAGCCGCCGTTCTGCAGGTTCTCCGCCTTCAGCAGGATTCGCGCCCCGGCCAGATCGTCGATCACCGGGGACCGCAGCACCGGAGTGCGGACCACCCGACCGGCGAGCCAGGCGGCGGCCCCCTCGACATCGACCCGGACCTGGCCAACGGTGCGTGACATCGTTTCTCCTTTCGGGCACGCCGCAGGTGGGGTCCAGCGGTACGCGGACCCCGGCGGTGTGGTGGAAGCGTTAGTGCGGGTTGGGTAGTCGGACGTCGACTCTCAGGCCGCCGTGCTCGGCGGGCCGGGCCGCGATGATGCCGTCGTGCGCCTGGGTGATCGAGCGGGCGATGGCCAGGCCCAGGCCGGCGCCCCCGCCCTGCGAGGTGCGGTCCCGGGCCAGCCGGCGGAACGGCTCGAAGAGACCGGCCACCGCTTCGGCCGGCACGGGCTGACCGGTGTTGACCACCGACAGCGCGGGTTCGCCGCTCACCGTGACAGTGAGCGAGCCGCCCCGCCGGTTGTACTTGATCCCGTTCTCCACCAGGTTGGTGACCAGGCGCTCCAGCAGCACCCGTTCGCCGACGACGACCCGGGGCGCGAGGTAGGTGTCGATGGTGACGTCGGCCTCCCGGGCACGGTCCTGGTAGCCGGCGAGCACCGCCTCGACGATCGTGTCGAGCCGCTGCGGTATCCGCGACCGCAGGCCCTGGTCGCTCTCGCTGAGCGCGAGCAGACCCTCGATCAGCCGCTCGTTGCGCTCGTTGGTCTCCAGCAGTTGGCCGGTCAGCAACTCCAACTGCTCGCCGTTGAGCGCTCGGGCCATGCCGACCTCGATGAGCGTCCGCTGCACGGCGAGGGGCGTACGCAACTCGTGCGACGCGTTGGCGGCGAACCGCCGCTGCCCGTCGTACCCGGCGGAGATGCGTTCCATCATCGCGTCGATCGCCCGGGACAGTTGGGCCAGCTCGTCGCGGCCCCGGGGCCGGATCCGGTGACCGAGGTTCTGCGGGCCGAGATGCTCGATGGGGCCGGTCAGGTCACGGACGGGACGCAGGCACCACACCGCGCCGAGCCAGACCCCCACGAGCGCGGCCACTGTCACGAGCAGGACGGCCGCCAGGGGCAGCACGAACGCCCCCGGGCGCGCGTCCGCGCAGACCGTGTACAGCCCGGGTATCGGCAGGTCACAGAACTGCTGCCCCCAGGTCCAGGTCATCGCCGCCACCCACTTGCCGATGGCCGGCAGCGCAGGCCCGGCCAGCAGTGCCAGCAGACCCACCAGCAGCACCCGACGTCGGGGCGTCCAGGTCACGCCGTCCCGCCGATGCGGTAGCCGGCCTTCGGAACGGTGTGGATGACCGCCGGATCGCCGAGCTTCTTGCGCAGGGTCATCACGGTGACCCGTACCGCGTTGGTGAACGGGTCGGCGAACTCGTCCCAGGCCTGCTCCAGCAGATCCTCGGCGCTGACGACCTGGCCGTCCGCGCGCAGCAGCACGTGCAGCACCGCGAACTCCTTCGGGCTGAGCGCGAGCGGGCGGCCGTCCCGGGTGGCCGTGTGCCGACCCACGTCGAGCACCAGGCCCTCCTGGGCGAGCACCGGTGGCAGCGCCGGCGTGGACCGGCGGCCAAGGGCCTGTACCCGGGCGACCAGCTCGGCGAAGGCGAACGGCTTGGTGAGGTAGTCGTCCGCGCCGAGCCCGAGACCCTCCACCCGGTCCCGGATGCCGGCCGCAGCGGTCAGCAGCAGCACCCGCGTGCCGACCTGAGCGTCGGTGATGCTGCGGCACACCTCGTCACCGGTGTGTCCTGGCATGTCCCGGTCCAGCACCGCGACGTCGTAGCGGTTCACCCCGATCCGCTCCAACGCACCGTCACCGTCGTAGCAGACGTCCACGGCCATCGACAGGCGGCGCAGCCCTTCGGCCACCGTGTCCGCCAACAACCGCTCGTCGTCCGCCACCAGCACCCGCACGTCGTCCGCTCCCCCGCGTTCCGCTTACCCGGCATACCGTGGCAGGCCCGGGTTAAGGGTTCTGTAAGCACCCGCCGACAGCCATCGTCCACGGCATTGCCCCAGGGACAAGTAACCGCGACCCAGGTGGCCGCCGGGTTCGTCCCGGCCGCCGACCTCATGCGCCCTGTGTCCCGACGTCCCCGGCGGCAGGTGACCCAGAGTGAGCCGCGTCACCGGGCAGCGGGGCCGCTCGGCCTCACAAGCGATACCTCTGAGTCATAGATATGACTCAGAGGTATACCGCTCTCTGCTCTGTCCTCCTCCGGGGAGGTGACGCCGCGTGAGCACGGGCCGCTGGGCGGGTCAGTCGCAGGCTGTGCCGTCGCCGTCGCGGTCCAGGTCGTAGATGTCGGACCCGATCACGCGGATGGGGCCGCTGACGTAGGCGGGACCGTTGCCGCTGCCGCCCGCACAGTCGACGTCGCTGGCGATCGGGACGCAGCCGCTGTAGTTGGGGTCGCACTTCGACGACTGCGGCTTCTTGGTGCCGACGGCGACGACCTGGGTCACCGGCTGCTTCGTCACTGTGGACTTGACCAGCTTCCTGGACGTCCGCACCCCGTTCGTGGTGGTCACCTCGTACGTCAGGGTTCGTACCCCGTTGACGCCCTTGGTCCGCACGACCCGCTTGCCCTCGGCCAGGGACGCGTCCTTGACGGTCTTCTCCGCGTACCGGACGGTGGCTTGCTCCGTCTCGGTCGTCACCTTGACGACCGGCGCGGTCGCGGCATCCGACGGGGTCGGCGAGGCCGCCACCGAGGAAGCGACGGCGTCGGGCGTCGCGACCAGCTCGGCGACCGGGGCGGGAGACTCCTCGGTCGGGTCGGCGGGCGCCGCCACGATGGGTTGCTGCGCCTGCTCGGCGGCTGTGCCGGTCTTGGTCGGCTCCGGCTCGCCGGCCAGCGCGCCGATGATGGCGGTGCCGGTGCAGCAGAGCAGCAGGATCGACAGGGTCACCGAGCCGAGGATCACGGCGGTACGGCGGGCAGGGCTGGCCCGACGGAACCAGTTCGGGCGGGGGGCCTGACCGAACGACGACGGGTACGGCGGGCCCGGGTTCTGTGGTGGTTGCATCGTCACGGCGATGAGTGTCGTCGCAAACACCGTCTGCAATATCATCCGTCGCGCTCGTCACCTGCGCCGTTCGCTTCGCACCGATGATCCGTGGGCGCTTCCTCGGGCGACGAGGCGTCACCTGCGGCAAACCTCCAGGCCGGTCGGCCAGGGCCGATCGTGCGGCTGCATTTGCCCACAAGCCTCGCAAATCCGCACTCCCCACGCCCTCACACCCTGCACAGTCGACGGACGGCCGGGAATGTGTCGAGATGCCGTCAGCAGGGGGTCAACGCGGCGTCGGCGTCGGAGCAACCCGCGACGTCCGCCTACCGCGCAGCGACGTGAGCCCCACCAGCAGCAGCGCGATCGCGAACATCGCGGTGCCGATGACGTTGACCTGCGGTGGGATGCCCCGCTGGGCAGCGCCCCACACGTACATCGGGAAGGTGACTGTGGTGCCGGCGTTGAAGTTCGTGACGATGAAGTCGTCGAAGCTCAGCGAGAAGGCCAACAGCGCGGCGGCCACGATGCCGGGCAGCACCAGCGGCAGGGTGATCCTCCGGAAGGTCTGCCACTCGCTGGCGTAGAGGTCCATCGCCGCCTCCTCCAGCCGCCGGTCCATCCCGGCCAGCCGCGCCTTCACGGTGACCACCACGAACGACACGCAGAACACGACGTGCGAGATCACGACGGTCCAGAAGCCCTGTGGCACCCCGGCGGACACGAACAGCGCCAGGAGCGACGTGCCCATCACCAGCTCCGGGGTGGCCAACGACAGGAAGACCAGCACGTTGACCCCGGCCCGACCTCGGAAGCGGTGCCGGACCAGCGCGAACGCCATCAGGGTGCCGAGCACTGTGGCGACGACAGTGGCGAGGAACCCGATCTGCACACTGCGGACCACCGCGTCGCACATGTCCGTTGTGGCACACGGCCGACGCCAGTTGTCCACTGTGAACTCGTTGAAGTCGTACGACAGCCGGTTCGACGGGCGGTTGAACGAGAGCGCCGCCACCACCAGGTTCGGCAGCGCCAGGTAACCGAGCACCAGCAGCGCCACGATCAGCACCCAACGGTCGGCCAGCCACCGCGCGATCCTCATCGCATCTCCTCCCGGCCTGCCGTGCGGAGATATCCGAAGACCACAGCGAGGATCGCCGCCATCAGGAGGACCGACAGCGCGGCGCCCTGCGGATAGTCCAGCCGGACCAGGAACGCCGAGTCGACGACGTTACCGATCATGTACTCGTTCGGGGTGCCGAGCAGCTCCGCGTTGATGTAGTCGCCGCTGGCCGGAATGAAGAACAACAGCGTGCCGGCGACCAGACCGGGCTTGGACAGCGGCAGTGTCACCCGACGGAACGCCTGCGCCGGGCTCGCGTACAGGTCGCCGGCCGCCTCCAGCAGTCGGGGATCCAACCGCTCCAGGCTCGCGTACAGCGGCAGCACCAGGAACGGCAGGAAGGTGTACGTCAGGCCGAGCACCACCGCGAACGGGGTCGCCAGCAGCCGTCCGTCCGGTGCGAGCAGGTGCGCGTCACGCAGCAGACCGACGAGCGCCCCGTTGTCCGACAGGATCGTCTTCCAGGCCAGCGTGCGGACCAGGAAGCTGGTGAACATCGGTGCGACAACGCACACCAGCAGCAGGTTCCTCCACCGGCCGGCCTTCACCGCTATCGCGTACGCCAGCGGGTAGCCCAGCAGCATCGCCAGCACCAGCGCCAACCCGGCGTAACCGAACGAGCGGAGGAACTGCGGCCAGTACGCCTGCACCACGTCCGAGTAGTTGCCGAACGCCCAGGTCATCGCGTAACCGGTGGTGAGCGAGCCGCTGGGGTCGTAGAGGCTGGCCGCCGCGAGTTGCGCCAGCGGCACACCGAAGAACACCAGCAGCCAGGCCACGCCAGGCAGCAAGAGGAGGTACGGCAGGAGCCGCCGCCGCGTCAGCCGGGTCACGACGACGCGGGCAGCAGGAACGCGTGCCGTGGATCCCAGTGCGCCACGGCCGTCCCGCCGACCGCCACCCGCGTCGACGTTCCACTGTTCGCGACGAACACCGACAGCTCGGTGCCAAAGTCGGTACGCAACAGGTACTGCGTGCTGACCCCCACGTAGGAGGCGTCGGTGACCACCCCGGCGACGTGCTGATGACCCACGGGCACCTGGGCGGCGGAGCCGACCAGTTGCAGTTTCTCCGGGCGTACCCCCAGCTGGACCGGCCCGTGGTCGGCCCGTGCGCGGCCGACGGGCACCGAGTAGCGCGCGCCGTGCGCCGTCACCGCGACGTCGCCGGCGCTGACGCCGGTGGCCTCGCCGGCGAGCAGGTTGGACTGGCCGAGGAAGTTCGCGACGAACGCGGTGGCGGGGAACTCGTACAGGTCGGCGG